>DAIMKE010000758.1:0-3921 GCA_036721875.1 Bradyrhizobium sp.
TTGGCGCGGGCGACACGCGGATTGAGGCGGTCCGCACCGTTGTTGCCGAGATAGTGCATCGCACTGTTGAAGCCGGCCCAGTGCTTCTCCTGCTCCGGCGTCAGGTTCAACTCCCTCTTGATCCGCTCGATATTGGCGTCGCTGTTGGCGACGATCTGCTCGGCAGTCAGTTGCGGAGCACCGGTTTGGGTCAGGATTGCCGCCTGTTGTTGCTGCTTGCCGGCCTTGGCGGATTTGGTGGCCTTGGTCCCCTTGGCGGACTTCGAGGCGTCTCCCTGCTTCGAAGCCTCGCCCTGCTTGGCGGCCTCGCCCTGTTTGGAAGCTTCGCCTGGCCTGGCCTCTTTCGCCGCCGGTGCCTGGCCGCCCTTGCTGCCGCCAGCACCGCCGCCGCCCGCGCCGGTTACTGCGCCGACGACGCCGCCGACCACACCCACCACGCCGCCGATTGCGCCGCCCAGCACGCCACCGACCGGGCCAGCAGCCTTGGTACCCTCGCGTGCGCCTTGCTGAACGCCCTGCACCAGCCCCTGCGCGTGCGCTCCTGCTGAAGGGACCAGAGCCAGCAAAGCGATGGCTGCGAGGGCGAAACCCAGTCGCCGCGGTGCGCGCGCGATCTGTTCAGGGGGGCTCATTATCTGGTCTCCATGGTCGAACGGGTAACTCGGCAAGAACGGCCTCCGCGGAAGCGCGTGAATCCTTATCATGCGCAAACTATCGCCTTCGCCCCGAACCCGCCACCGTTGCGCCACGCAGTCCACGGCAGGGAAACCGTCCCCGCGCAGGCAGCGCGTCGCATGCCGTGCGGCTCAAGCGCGCACCCTGCTCGCAAGTCGCTCTAGTGTGCGACGCAATATGAATGCGAAAGCATCGAGGTTTTGGACCGCGCCGCATCATTGCGCCCGGTGCCCGGAATTTGAACGCAACGTTAGTCCAATGACTGTCATCGATGTGTTTTCTCGACAGACGCAAACAATTCTGGTCTGATCCGATTACTAAATCTCCGCTGGCGGGCCGCGCCCTTGCGTTCTGGCATTAGCCGGAGACAAAAAATAACAAGCAAAATCTGGCTCAGCAAAGAGGAAACACATGTCCCGCAAGAAGCTTTCTCGCCGACAATTTGTTGCTGCGACAGCGCTAACATCCGCAGCAATGATTACAGCGCCATATGTTCGCGGCGCCCATGCCGCCGGCAAACTCAACATCGGTTTCTGGGATCACTGGGTGCCCGGCGCCAACAAGACCTCAACCGAACTCGTCAATGAGTGGGCCGCGAAGGAAAAAGTCGAGGTCTCGATCGACTACATCCCGAGCCAAGGCAACAAGAACCTGCTGACCATCGCAGCCGAAGCCCAGGCGAAGTCCGGCCATGACATTCTGGCGATGCCGACATGGTGGCCGCACGCGCAGGCGGACTTGCTGGAGCCGATGAATGATGTCGTCGATGCGCTCATCAAGCAGAATGGCGACGTCAACGGGACCGTCCAGTATCTCGGCAAATCGGGCGACAAGTGGCTTGCCGTCCCGGCCTGTATCGGCAGCCAGATCAAAGGCCCCTGCTCCCGCATCGATCTGATGAAGCAGCACGCCAACATCGACGTTCAGGCCATGTATCCGGCCGGCGCACCGCCGAAGGCCGATGCGTGGACCACGGATGCATTCCTGAAGGCTGCCGAGGCCTGCCACAAGGGCGGCGTTCCCTTCGGCATCGGTCTCGGCGAGACCAGCGACTCCGTCGACACCGTCGGCGCGTTCTTCCTCGCCTTTGGCGCGGAGGTGGTCGACATCAAGGGCAACGTCGTCGTGAAGAACGACAACGTGCGGCAGGTTCTCGAATATTACAAAAAGCTGATGGCATTCCTGCCGTCAGACGCGCCGGCCTGGGACGATGGTTCCAACAACAGGTGGCTGGTCTCGGGCAAGGGCGCACTGATCATGAATCCGCCGAGCGCATGGGCCGTGGCCAAGCGCGATGCGCCGCAGATCGCCGAACAATGCTGGACCCACGGCTTCCCGGTCGGTCCGAAGGGCCGCTTTGCGCCCTACCTTCCGTATTTCTGGAGCGTCTGGAATTTCGGCAAGAACAAGCCGGCGGCCAAGAGCCTGTTGACACATCTGTCGCAACCTGCCGCGGTGGAGAAACTGGTGGCGGCGAGCGGTGGCTACGATTTGCCGGCGTTCGAGAAGCTCACCACCCTGAAGACGTGGGCGGAGGAAAGCCCGCCAAAGGGGACGCTCTACCACTATCCGAATCCGCACAACCACCAGAAGCTTTCGATTTCGGCAGCGGGAGCTCCGCCCAAGGTTGCGCAGCAGATCTACACGCAGGCGACCCTGACCAAGATGTGCGTGCGTTATTTCAGGGGCGAAGCGATGGAGAAGACGCTGGCCTGGGCACAAGGCGAACTCGAGGGCTTTATGCGGAACTGAGGGGATTTCGCCGCCACGGTCCGACCGATTCAGGACCGCAGCGGCGCTTGTCCGCCTGCCGAAGCGATGGGAAGCCGGCCTGACGCCGGTTTCCCACCGCCGAAACTTCAACTTCTTTGAAACGACACTCGCGAGGATGATGGATCATGGCTGAAGTCGCGATCGAGCGGAATAGCACCGCCCCTCCGCGCACGGCGCGCAAGCGCGCCAGTTTGCGAACCGCTTTGAAGCGGAAATCCACCGCGGCTTTTCTAATGGCACTGCCGCTGATCCTGCTGGTGTCGCTTCTGGTCATCTATCCAGCGTTCTATTCGCTGCATCTGGCGACGCTGAACAAGTCGATGCAGCGCTTTGTGGGCCTTGGAAACTTCCAGTTTCTTTTCACCCGCGAAACGTTCTGGCTGGTGGTGCAGCAATCCTGCATTTTTGCGATTACTGCGGTGATCTTCAAGGCGGTGATCGGCTTCATCGTAGCCCACTTCGTTCATAACATTCCGGCGAAGGGCCAGCGCAAGTGGCGTGGAATGCTGCTGGTGCCCTGGGTGATTCCGCCGGCGATGAGCACGCTGGCGTGGCTGTGGCTGTTCGATCCGTCTTACAGCGCCTTCAATTATTTGCTGGCGGGCGTCGGCATCGACCGGATTCCGTGGACCGGCGAGACCGGCTGGGCCCGATTCTCGGTCATCCTGGTGAATATCTGGGTCGGTGCCCCGTTCTTCATGATCATGTATCTCGCCGCGCTGAAGTCGGTGCCCGACCAGCTGTATGAAGCCGCTTCCATCGATGGCGCCAACTGGTGGCAGCGCATCTGGTACGTGACGTTGCCGATGATGCGTAACATCATCGCGATTACGACGCTGTTTTCCCTCATCGTCACCTTCGCCAACTTCGATATCGTGCGTATCCTGACTGCCGGCGGCCCGCTCGACCACACCCATATCTTCGCGACCTGGGCATTCCGCATCGGTATCGAGGGCGGTGACATCCCGCTGGGGGCCAGCGTCTCGCTGTTCATGATACCGATCCTCGCAGTCGCGGCGGTCTTTATCCTGCGCGACATCAACAAACGCGGGAATGAAGCCTGATGACCAGCACCGTCACGATCGATAAGGCGGCGCCGACCCGCGCCGTAAAACTAGGCAGCATGAGCCGCGACCGAACCTGGGCTCTCAGATGGTCGTATTTCTTCCTAACCCTGTTCGCGATCTTCGCGCTGGTGCCGCCGCTCTACATGCTGATTACGTCGCTGAAGACCAGCGCCGAAATCTCCGCCGCGACCAATCCGTGGTGGGTTTTCCATCCAACATTGTCGAACTACGTTGAACTGCTGACGTCGAACCAGTTCCTGACCTTCTTCCGAAACTCGGCGCTGGTCTCGATCTTCGTGGTGACAATCACAATGCTGATCAGTGTGCCGGCGGCTTTTGCGCTGGCGCGAATGCGGTTCTGGGGCTCGGCGACGCTCGCGACCGGCGTGTTTCTGACCTACCTGAT
>DAIMKE010000759.1:0-3921 GCA_036721875.1 Bradyrhizobium sp.
GCTCAACACCGCCGGACAGAGCTGGGGTCTTGCCGGCTTCAATGCCGCAGGACTCGAGCTTCAATCGTTCGCGCCGTATCGCGACATGCTGCGTGCCTCGATGCGGCACGCCGGCGCCATCCGTCTCGACCATGTGCTGGGCCTCAAGCGGCTCTATCTGGTGCCGAACGGGTTCAGCGCTGCGAACGGCGTCTATGTGCAGATGCCGTTCGAAGCGCTGCTGGCGGTGACCGCGCAGGAAAGCACCGCCCATCGCTGCGTCGTGATCGGCGAAGATCTCGGCACGGTCCCGGAGGGCTTTCGCGAGCAGATGGCCGATTGGGGCATCTGGTCCTACATGGTGATGATGTTCGAGCGCGACGATCGCGGCGCCTTCCGCGGCATGGATCATTATTCGGCCAATGCGCTCGTCACCTTCAACACCCACGACCTCTCGACCTATGCCGGCTGGCGTTCGTTCGGCGATCTGAAGACGAAGCGTGCGCTCGGCATCGATCCGGGCGAGAGCGACGATGCGCGCTGGCATGCGCTGGCGATGCTGGACGACGTGCTGCGGCAGAACGGCATCGACCGCAACGATCTGTATTCGGTGCTGGGTTTTCTTGCGCGGACGAAGTCGCGGCTGCTGGCGATCTCGCTGGAGGATATTCTGGGCGTGGTGGACCAGCCTAACATCCCCGGCACCGTCAACGAACATCCGAACTGGCGGCGGCGGCTTCCGGTGCCGATCGAGGAGATAACGTCCGCGGTCGACGTTGCCGCACTCAGGACGGCGTTGCGCGATCGCTCGCGCGGCGCATCGTAACCGTGCCCGGCTTCATCGAGGATTACGGACTGATCGGCGATTGCGAGACCGCCGCACTGGTCGGCCGCGATGGCTCGATCGACTGGCTGTGCTGGCCGGCCTTCGATTCCGACGCCTGCTTTGCGGCGCTGCTGGGCACGCAAAAGCACGGCCGCTGGCTTCTTGCTCCGGCCGGCGAGATCAAGCGCAGCTCGCGCCGCTATTGGGACGACACGCTGATCCTGGAAACACGGTTTGAGACCGCCGAGGGCGCAGTCGACCTGATCGACTTCATGCCGCCGCGCGGCAACGCTTCCGACGTGGTGCGGCTGGTGCGCGGCGTGCGCGGCCGGGTCCGCATGCACATGCAGCTGGTGATCCGCTTCGGCTTCGGCGCCGACATTCCCTGGGTGAAAAAGAGCGAAGACGGCACCGCGCTGCTCGCCATCTGCGGGCCCGATATGACGGTGCTGCGGACGCCGGTCCCGACCCATGGCGAAGACATGACGACGGTGGCCGATTTTTGGGTGGGCGAGGGCGAGACGATTCCCTTCGTGCTGACCTACGGGTCTTCGCACCTGCCGCCGCCGAAGCCGATCGACCCCGAACACGCACTGCGCGACACCGAGGAGTTCTGGACCGAATGGTGCAGTCACTGCACCTATCAGGGAGAGCATCGCGATCTGGTCATGCGCTCGCTGATTACGCTGAAGGCGCAGACCTATGCGCCGTCCGGCGGCATCGTCGCGGCGCCGACGACCTCGCTGCCCGAAAAGCTCGGCGGCACGCGCAATTGGGATTATCGTTTCTGCTGGCTGCGGGATGCCACCTTCACGCTGCTGGCGCTGATGAACTCCGGCTACACCGCGGAAGCCTCCGCGTGGCATAACTGGCTGCTCCGTGCCGCGGCCGGCTCGCCCGCAAACATGCAGATCATGTACGGCATCATGGGGCAGCGCCGCCTGCTGGAATGGGAGGCCGCATGGCTACCCGGCTACGAGGATGCGAGGCCGGTGCGGGTCGGGAACGCTGCGCATGCGCAGCTTCAACTCGATGTCTACGGTGAACTGATCGACGCCTTTCATCAGTGGCGGGTGGCCAAGCTCGAGATGGATCACACCAGCTGGGACCTGGAATGCACGGTGCTGCATCATCTCGCCGGGCAATGGGACAAGCCCGATCACGGCATCTGGGAGCGCCGCGGCGCAGGCAAGCACTACGTCCTGTCCAAGGTGATGACATGGGTCGCGTTCGACCGAGGCATCAAGAGCGCCGAAACCTTCGGCTACAAGGCGCCGCTGGTGAAGTGGCGCGTGTTGCGTGACGCCATTCATCGCGACGTGTGTGCCAACGGCTTCGACCCCGAGCTCAACTCCTTTGTCGAGTCGTATGGCTCCAAGATGCTGGACGCCAGCATCCTGCTGCTGCCGTCGGTCGGATTTCTGCCGCCGGAGGATCCGCGCGTACGCGGCACGATCGCTGCCGTGGAAAATCACCTGATGCGCGATGGCTTCGTGCTGCGTCACGATCCCCGCGAGGCGGAGCAGCAACCGGCCGAAGGCGCGTTCCTCGCCTGCACGCTATGGCTCGCCGACGCCTATGTGCTGGCGGGCGAGTTCGCCCGGGCCCGGAAGTTGTTTGACCACGTGGTCGCGATTGCCAACGACCTCGGCCTGTTCGCCGAGGAGTACGATAGCGGCGCGCGCCGCCAGACCGGAAATTACCCGCAGGCGCTTACCCATATCGCGCTGATCAACACCGCGCATAACCTCAGCGCGGTCAAGACATCTGCCGAAAAGCCGGCAAAGCAGCGGTCGAAATAGCGATAGATTTTCTCTTCGTCATTCCGGGTTCGTGCTGCGCACGCCCCGGAATGACAGGAAAACATCGCGCCGAGCCGGCATCCGTCTTCGCCGCCGCAGGCTTGGGCTGGATGGAGCCTGCTCATAAGGGAGGAAACGGCGGTCGGACACCGGCTCGGGCTTGCTGATGAACAGCCGCCCACACTAGGCCGGTTCGCCGCACAAAGCCTTTGAGGACTCCTCGATTTATCCTTCACGCCCGCTTGATACGCGCATGTTCGGGGGATTGCCTACGTCGGTCCCAGCACAATTTCCATTGCGGCGGCAAAGCCGTCGCGTTCGTTGCTGTCGGTCACATGCGTCGCCTGCTTCTTGATGGCATCGGCGGCATTGCCCATCGCGAACGAGACGCCGCTTCGGGCAAACATCGGCAGGTCGTTCTCCATGTCGCCGATGGTCGCGACAGCGTCGGTCGGAATGCCGAGCCGCTTTGAAATCGCTGCAACGAAGGTGCCCTTGTCGTGGCCCGGCGGCGTCACGTCGAGATAGTAGTTCTGGGAGCGAACCGCGGTTGCATCCCGCCCGACCGCTTCCTTCATCGCCGCTTCGCAATCCTTCAACCGCGCGAAGTCCGAACTGGCGCCGACGATCTTGCAGGCTTCCGTCAGATGCGGGGTGAAATCCGCAATGATGGTGGGGTCGGCCTTGATCGCCAGCTTTTCGTGCGGGACGTACTCGCCGTGCGGGTCGCGGGTGTACCAGCGCGCGTTGCTGAACAGCCAGATATCGACGCCGAAGGCGTCTAGCACATCGAGGCTGCGCTGTGCCACCGCGGGCGCAATCAGGTGCTGCTCGATCGGCTTCAGTTTCGCATCGACGATCGAGCTGCCGTTGAAGGCGCCGACAGGAAGCGTGATTTCGAGCGGCTCGATCAGAAAGCCCATGCCGATGGTCGGCCGGCTGGAAACGATGGTGAAGCCGATGCCGGCGTCGTGCAGCTTGCGCACGGCGGCCTTGGCGCCATCGGTCAAAACCTTGTCCTTGGTGAGGAGGGTGCCGTCGACGTCGGAAACCACGAGCGCGATGCGTGTCATTGTGAAACCAGGTTCAATTGGGTGATGATGTCGTCGACAATTCGCTCGACCGGTGCGTCGATCGAAACGGTAATCGGCCGCTCGGCAGCATCTGGCCGCTCGAGCGTCCTGAACTGGCTGGCGAGCAGGTCCGGCGGCATGAAATGCCCCTTGCGCGCGGCGAGCCGGTCCGCGATCAAATCCTGCGTGCCGTCGAGAAAGACGATTCGGACGTCGTCGCGGCCATGCACGAGGATATCGC
>DAIMKE010000760.1:0-3919 GCA_036721875.1 Bradyrhizobium sp.
GCGGAACCCTTCGAACTCCGTCATTGTTGTGCAACGGGAAGATTTCCACAATTGAGGGGCGGAAACATTGTTGGTTGCTTTTGAATAATCGGAGCTGATTTGGATGCGGTGCTCGAAAAACCTGCGGCGCTGGCCTAAAGGTTGAGCGGGCACCGGGCTTGAAGAAGGTGTAGAAAGCAAAACAATTGCACCGATACCATTCCTCGCGCCAAACCAAGTTTTCGTTTGTCAGTAGGAGTTGTTGGCGATTATGGCCGTTCCGTCCCCGACCTCGCGACGTAAGAGAAAGGTCGACGTCTCGATATGGGATGCGTTCTGGGCTTTGGTGTCGCCCCTTCTCGCGCTGTGGTTGGGAGGTGCCCTGGTTCTGGCACGGCACGACTGGAACGCTATAATCATCTATTGCGCGCTTTCAACAGGATTTGCGGTGCTGGCGTTTGTTGCCTTCGGGCTACAGAAGACCGTGACCCGGCATTTTTCCGCGCACGAAGTGCTCGACATTGCGGAAGCGGTGTTGTTCGCGCAACTGTTGACCTACGGCCTTCTGTTCACGCTTACGCGGCTCGACGGGATCCCGCGGTCAGTTCCGCTGTATCACGGTCTGCTGCTTGCAGCGGGCCTCATATTCGCTCGTATCGTGACGCGGGTCGGGAACACCGAGACGCGCGCGAGCGACTACCAACAGCGCCGCGAGCGGATTATCGTAATCGGCGCTAATCGCCTTGCTGCTTCATTCATCTCGATGCTGCGCGCGTACGCACCTAACCAAGAAGGCGTGGTCGCGGTGCTCGATGAAAAATCTGCAGCTGTCGGCCGTTCGCTTGGCGGCGTGCAGGTTCTTGGAACACCGCAGGAACTCGATGTGATCGTTGCTGAGTTTGAGGTACACGGCGTTCATGTCGATCGAGTAATCCTGGCCGGTGATATGGATCTTCTCAGTTCCGCAGCCCTGCATGATGTCGAGCGCGTCTGCAACAAGCGGCAACTCAAGTTGTCTTATCTGCCGCGAATGCTGGGGTTGACCGAGCAGCGGGCGCCCGGTTCCAGGGCCGTAGCCGCCACGGTTCCAGGTCCCGAGCGCCGTCTCTTCCTCAGATTGAAGCGATCCATCGATGTACTTGGATCGCTTACCCTCATGATCCTGCTTTTGCCGCTGTTTGCGGCGGCAACGCTGCTCGTGTGGATTGACGTCGGCTCGCCTGTTCTGTTCTGGCAGGAACGAACCGGGCGGAGGGGGCTGCCGTTCCTGATCTACAAGTACAGGACGTTGCGGGCACCATTTGATTCAAAGGGCAAACCTACGGTGGGGGATCGACAGCCGTCGATGATCGGTCGGTACCTGCGGGCTACGCGCATCGACGAACTGCCTCAGCTCATCAATGTGCTGTTCGGGGATATGTCGCTGGTCGGTCCTAGACCCTTGCTGCCTGAGGATCAGCCGTCCAATACGGCGCTGCGGCTGTCGGTCCGGCCGGGGATTACCGGGTGGGCGCAGGTCAATGGCGCGAAGCTCGTCAGCAAGGAAGACAAAGAGAGGTACGACGAGTGGTACGTTCGCAATGCCTCGCCCTGGGTCGATACGAAGATTGTGCTGATGACCCTTCGCATCCTTACCCGAAACTATCTCGGGTCGGCCGAAGCCCATGCGGATCTGGCCCAGGTGCAAGCGAAGCGAGACAGCCTCGCTAGGGCCGAAAACCAGCAGCCCTCGAATCCGATCGCTCATGCTGAACTCACGCCGCCGGCCCGAGCCGAGATCGCGAAGCGTCGCTCGGCGTTGGGCGGCTAAATCGAAGAACTGGTTTCTCGGGGGAGGGCGTCTATGACCTCCCCAGTCTCATTGCGCCTCTTCGCGAATATGGGAAAGACACATTTCAGGGGTCCTTGCGACCAATCAGCGCGAGAGGCTGGTCGCCGGCGAATTTGTAACGGGAAGTTTGTCCCCTTTGCGCGAGCTGCTCCATTCGAAGCGGACCTCCTTTGTTTCGAGGACGTCTTGCGCGGAGGAGTAGAGCGTGACGGCTACCTGCATGATGCCGTTGAAGTCCTTTGGAGCGGAGATGAACGTCTTGTCCAAGTCCTGTCCCGATACCGACCAGCGTGTTGTGCTGAGTGCGGCGCCGGCGGAGAGACTTGTACCTTCCACAAGTCCGTTGAGGACGAGAATCTCGCCGCCGGTGCCGTTGTTCACGCTAATTCCAAGCGGGAGCGGTTGATTGATGGCAGCGGTCGAATTCTGAAAGGCCAGCCGAGGCGTTCGATGTTCCTCGAGCCTGTCGGTCTGCGACGCGGGGTCTGTTCGGGAATCGGGCGCAATGCTCTGTCGCTGATTCAAGCTGAAAAGCGGCCAAATGTCCGCCTGGAACCAGAGAGTGGTTGCAACCGCGCCTCCGGCGAAGACCAACAAGCCTACGAGAAGCCAATTTCGCCAGAAGGCCTTATTCGGTCGGACGATGGGGCGCGGCTGAATCGTCGCTACACGGCGAGGGGGGGCAAAAGCTTTCTGTTCCCGCCTTTGGAAGGGCCCGCGCAAGTCTTGCTCCGAACAATTGGCGTATAACGCGTCAACCACGGGGCATTATCGCCCCGGCAATCAGAACCATCGGTCGATCCAACATGCGCAGATATTCCGGAAAGCGTTGGCGCGCATTCGGCAATGCCTGCAGTTCAACCGATACCGTTGATGAAGGTTTCACATCGAGTTGCACGTGTTCCGGTCGAACTGGGACCTGGATCACGAAATGGTCGTGTTCGAGGACCCCGCGGCCGCGACCGAAAATGAGTTCGCGAACTTTCTTCCCCAAAACGTTGTTACACTATGTGCCAGTGCGACGATGTAATCCCCTGGCGATTGCCGCGAACGGTTTTGCGATTGTGTGGCAGGCCAGCAACAGGGGAAGGTCCGGCTGGGGGCGCATCGAGCGAGAGCAAGGTTGGAATGCAGGATTCTGGTGCGCCCGTCACAACGCCCTCAAGGTATCGCAAGGCCAAGCTCGTTCTGGCGTTCGCGTTGGCGCTCTTTGTTGGTGCCGATTGCGCCTATTGGCATCGGTGCACGCCCCAGCCCAGGGCCATATTTTCGGGCATCACCTACGGCTGCGAGCTTCTGGAGCCCACCGAACAGGGGCATGGCGCCTTGCACTGGGTGCGCATTGAACTCGGGGCTCCTGGAATAGAGCTGTACGTGACCCCGCTCGAGCCGTCAGCGGTCGAGAGCGGCTTTCAGTATCGATTGCGCTGGATCGCGGACGTCGTGCGGAATGAAGGTCTCGCCGTTGCCATCAATGGAGCGCTGTTCACTTCGACGCCCGCCTGGCGACCGCGATTGCCGGGGGATCTCGCAAAGGGAGTGGAAACCGTTGTCTCGGACCACGTGACGAGCCATCTCTGGGAACACACCTATCTCCTGTGGTTCGACGATAACCTCAACGCGCATCTCCGGCCTTCCAAGCCGCCAAGGCCGGAAGAACTGCGAGCGGCGAAATGGGGGATCGGCGGGCAGGGCGTTGGGCTGCAGGGGGGCAAGCTATGGTCCGGCGTCGGCCGAAAGCCAGACTCGCGGACGGCCATCGGAATCGATGCGGAGCGCAGGTTGCTGTTTCTGGCTGTTGCAGAGTGGGCATCGCCGCGACTTGTGCTCGAACAGCTCGCAAAGTTGGGCGCGCGCGATGCCATGCTGTTGGATGGTGGTCGTTCGTCCGCAATAGCGATCGGTGAGGGCGGTCGGGACCCGGCAAGAGGAGCGTTGTTTGGCGGCTGGCGTCCGGTCGCTACCTTTTTCGGGGTTAGGGCACGACCACTCAACTGACCGCGAGGCCGCCAATCGCACCTGCGCTTACTGATTCCCCAACTCTTCCAGCGAACCTAGAGCGGTTCATCGATTGATTGAATCGGGAGGGATTCCGTTGGGGGGCGGTTT
>DAIMKE010000761.1:0-3917 GCA_036721875.1 Bradyrhizobium sp.
CGGCATCACCATCCGCAACGACACTGGCGTGCAGGAGGGCGGCGAGATCTCGATCCACTACGATCCGATGATCGCCAAGCTCGTGACCCATGCGCCGTCGCGGGCCGCCGCGATCGAAGCGCAGGCAACCGCGCTCGATTCGTTCTACGTCGACGGCATCCGTCACAACATTCCGTTCCTGTCGGCGCTGATGAACCATCCGCGCTGGCGCGAGGGCAAGCTTTCGACCGGCTTCATCGCCGAGGAATTCCCGAAGGGGTTTTCCGCGCGTCCGCCGGAAGGTGAGATCGCGCGAAGGCTGGCCGCCGTGGGCGCCGCGATCGACCACGTGCTCGGCGAGCGCAAGCGGCAGATCTCCGGGCAACTGACCGGCCGGCTGGTGCAGCGCGAACGCCGTCGCGCCGTTTGGCTCGGCCGGGAGGAGATCGGCCTCGACGTGGCGCGCGAGGCCGACGGCATCGCGGTGCGCTTCATCGGCGCCGATGGTCTGCCCGGCAATCCGCGCAATCTGGTTTCGAACTGGACGCCGGGCGAACCGGTCTGGCAAGGGACCGTCGACGGTCACCCGGTGGCGATGCAGGTTCGTGCGATCCCGAACGGCATCCGCCTTGCGCATCAGGGCTTTGAGGTTCCGGTCAACGTCTTCACCGAAAGCGAGGCCTCGGCCGCGCGGCTGATGCCGGTGACGTCGGCCGCTGACACCGGCAAGAAGCTGCTGTGTCCGATGCCCGGGCTCGTGGTTTCGATTGCTGTGAGCGAAGGGCAGGAGGTCAAGTCCGGCGAAACGCTTGCGGTGGTCGAGGCGATGAAGATGCAGAACGTGCTGCGCGCCGAGCGCGACGGCACCGTCAAGAAGATTCACGCCGCGGCCGGCGCGACGCTGGCGGTGGATGCGCTGATTCTGGAGTTTGCGTGAAGCTTAACCCCGTCATTGCGAGCGAAGCGAAGCAATCCATCGCGCCGAAAAGGAAGTGTGGATTGCTTCGTCGCTAACGCTCCTCGCAATGACGGTGGATGGAATTGAGGGCACCATGGCTTTTCGTCAACGCCGAGAGAAATTGCGTTCCATTCTCAACGGCTCCGCCTGCATCCGGCCGGGCTCGGTCTATGACGCCACCTCGATCCGCATTGCCGAGGATCTCGGCTTCGAGCTCGGCATGTTCGGCGGCTCGGTGGCTTCGCTCGTCGTGCTCGGCGATCCCGATATCGCGCTGATCACGCTCACCGAACTCGCCGAGCAGATGCGGCGGATGTCGCGCGCGGCGCGTCTGCCGGTGCTGGTCGATGCCGATCATGGCTATGGCAACGCGCTCAATGTCCGCCGCACCGTACAGGAACTCGAGGCGGCCGGCGCCGCTGGGCTGACGATCGAGGATACGCTGCTGCCACAGGCGTTCGGGCAAACCAAGACCCAGTTGATCCCGCTTGACGAGGGCGTCGGCAAAATGAAAGCCGCACTTGATGGCCGCGGCGATCCCTCGCTGGTGATCATGGGCCGAACCGGCGCGGCCTCCATCAGCGGACTAGACGATGCGATTGCGCGGGCGAAGGCCTATGAAGCCACAGGCGTCGATGCGCTGTTCTTCACGGGCATAACAAGCCGCGGCGAGCTGGAGGCGATCTCGGCGGCGACCAGGCTGCCGATCGTGCTCGGCGGTGCGCCCGAGGACATGTCCGCGCTGGACTATCTCGCCAGCCAACGCGTTCGGATCGCATTGCAGGGCCATGCGCCGTTCGCTGCCGCCACGCAAGCCGTCCATGAGACGCTGAAAGCCTTGCGTGAGGGGACATCGCCGAAGAACCTGAAGGGGCTGGCGCCCGCCGAACTCACCAGCCGCGCCATGCGCGACAAGGATGTGAAAGCGCGCAGCAGCGCGTTTCTCGGGCTGAAAAAATGAGATGAGCGACACGATCCGGCACGTCACGATAAGGGGTCTGGTGCAGGGCGTCGGTTATCGCGCCTTTGTCGATCACGCGGCGCGGACGAGGAAGCTCGATGGCTGGGTGCGCAACCGCCGCGACGGCAGCGTCGAGGCGGTGTTCGCTGGCCCCGCGGCGACAGTGGCCGGCGTCATCGAAGCGTGCCGCCGCGGGCCGTCATCGGCGCGGGTCGAGGCCGTCCAGGACGAAGCCGGCAATCCCGATATGCTCAACCTGCGGCAGGCCGGTGAGGGGTTTTCGGTGCTGCCCACGATCTGACTGCTATTTGCCAAGACGCATGCCTGAGGTGAACGGAATGAAGCCGCAAGATACCGGACGCGACTGGAGACGGATCCACCATTCGCCGATGTTCTGGATCGGGATCGTGATGTGCCTGGCCGCGATCATGATCTATGTGCTGTCGGATGACCTCTCGTGGCGGCCCGGCGCTCGATAGGATTTGATGGACTTAACGCACGGGTTCGTCGGGCGCGAACTCGCCATCGTGCTGAATGGAATCGGTCTCGACATACTGCAGGTCGAGCGAAGAGGACACGACGGTGCGGTTCCGGCCCAGACGCTTGGCCTCGTAGAGCGCGGTATCGGCTTGTCCCACCAATGCGGACTCATCGAGAGTCTTTTCAGTGCGTGAGGCGACGCCGACGCTGACCGTGATGTGTCCGCGGCTGCTGACGGAGTTGGGAATGCCCAGCGCGCGAACGGTGAGCCGGATCGCCTCCGCGACTTTCAGGGCGTCGTCTTCCCCGGTGTCCGGCAGCACCACGGCGAACTCCTCGCCGCCATAGCGCGCGGACAGGCCCGACGTATCGGAGGTCGCTTCCCCGATGACTTTCGCGACCGCCTGCAGGCAACGATCGCCCGCCTGATGTCCGTAGGTGTCGTTGTATCCCTTGAAACTGTCGATATCGAGCAGCAGCACCGAAATCTCGTCGCAGGATTCGAACTGGCGCAGCAGGAAGCCGTCGAAGGTGCGCCGGTTGGTCAGCCCGGTCAGTCCGTCGGTGGCGGCGAGCTGGGTGAGGCGGCGGTTGAGCTGAGTCAACTCGTCCTCCATCCGCTTGCGTTCGGTGACGTCGCGGATGACGCAGAGGAACTCCGTTTGCGCGCGGTCGCTCGGCTGCGTCGCCAGCTTGAACTTGCTTTCGACCCAGGCCACCGTCCCGTCGGCGCGCCAGGTTCGAAACACGACGGTGCTGACGGTATCGATTCCGCTCAGCCGCTGCGTTGCCGCCCTGACGCTTTCCCTGTCGTCGGGATGGATCATGTCGAAGCACGATTTGCCCAGCAGGTTCTCCGGGCGCAGTCCCAGCACCGGCTCGACGGATTGCGAGACGTAGCGGAGCAGGCTGCGGGCATCGATCAGGATGATGATGTCGGCAATGTTGTTGGCCAGCAGGCGGTGCTGCGCCTCGCTCTTGCGCAGCGTGCGCTCGACCTTCATGCGGAAGCGAAGCTGCGCGAACAGCACGATGGCGAGCAGCAGGATCGTGGACAGCAACACGGTCGCAACGATTGCGTCGGTCCGCAACGTCTTCCACCAGTGAGACAGCAGCCAGTCTTCCGAGATCGCCACGGTGACGATCATCGGGTAATGCGGTGTCGCCTGATAGCCGATAAATTTCGTGATCCCGTCGAAGGGAGAGACGATCTTGTAGTAGCCGACCGACGTCACCTTCAGGTACCTCAAGAACAGGTCGGTTCCCGAGAGATTCATGCTCTGCCCGGAAACCGGCCAGCGGATCAGTACGACGCCGTCATTCCGCAACAGGGTGACACTGCCGCCAGGGCCGAGCTGGAATGTCTGGTAGAAGCGGTTGAAGTAGTCGCCGTCGATCGCCGCGGTGAGGACGCCGGCGAAGCTGCCGTCCTGCTTGTCGATGCGTTTCGACAGGACGATCGTCATCCGTCCGGTGAGGCGCGACTGGACGGGATCGTTGATGCGGAGCGCGCTTCCTGGCGTGTCACGGTGAAAGGTG
>DAIMKE010000762.1:0-3917 GCA_036721875.1 Bradyrhizobium sp.
CCGCTGGTCTGGTCCCTGTTGCTGACCACGCTCGCCACGATCGCCGTGTTCGGGCGCTTCTACCCCATGGAAGCGATCTTCCTGACCTATGTCGGTGGCGTGGAGCCCTTGTATCTCGCTGCGATTCCCCTGTTCGTCCTCGCCGGCGAGTTAATCAGCCAGGGCGGCGTCGGACGCCGGCTGATCGCCTTCGCGAGCAGTCTCCTGGGCTTTCTGCCGGGCGGGCTCGGCGTCGTCACCGTCTCGTCTGCAACGCTGTTTGGCGCGATCTCCGGCTCGGCCGTCGCGGATTCAGCCGCGATCGGCTCGGTCATGATTCCCGGCATGAAAAGGAAGGGGTATCCGCCGCCGTTTTCGGCGGCACTGGTTGCCACCTCCGGCACGCTCGGCATCCTGATCCCGCCCTCGATCCCGCTGCTGGTCTACGGCTTCGTCGGCAACGTCTCCGTGGCGGAGCTGTTTCTGTCTGGCGTGGTTCCCGGCCTGCTGTTCGCCGGCTGCCTGATGGCGCTGTGCATCTACAAGGGCCGCAAGCTCGGCTGCGATGTCGGCGGCACACGGCCCGACTTCAAGCAGCTTCGCGCCTCCTTCCTCGACACAGTTCCGGCGCTGATCGCCCCCGTGATCATTCTGGGCGGCATTTACAGCGGATTGTTCACACCAACCGAGGCTGCCGCGATCGCCGTCGTCTATGGGCTGTTGCTGGCATTCGTGGTCTATCGCGAGTTGCCGCTCAGCGCGCTGCCTGGGCTCGCCCTCCAGGCGATGATAACCAGCGCGGTCGTCTTGGTCGTGATCGGCGCAACGGCGGCGCTGGCCTGGCTGATCACGGTCGAGCAGGTGCCAGCGCAGTTCTCGGCCTGGATCGCCCAGATTTCCAGTTCGAAATGGGTGTTCCTCGGACTGCTGAACGTTCTCCTGATCCTGATCGGCATCTTCCTCGAACCACTGCCTGCGCTCATCCTGACCGCGCCGTTGTTCATTCCGACCGCAACGGCGTTCGGTGTCGATCCGGTCCATCTCGGGCTGATCATGACCTTCAATCTCGCGATCGGGCTCTACACACCGCCGGTCGGCGGCACCCTGTTCGTTGCGGCGCGGATTGCGAATGTTGGGATGGGTGCGATTTCCCGTGAGTTGCTGCCGATGTTTGCGATTGCCCTCGCCGTGCTCGCGCTCGTGACATATGTCGAGGCTGTTCCAATGGCGTTGGTCTGGCTCAGTCGGTAGCGCCATGGTGAAGGCCACCGCCCGCGACGCGCGGGGCGACGCGACGGATGCTGTGATGGGATCAGTCAGAGTGACTGGGTAGCGTCAGTTTCGGCTCTCCGGGGATGTAATTTAGGCCGCGCTTCCGGCAAAAACCCAGCTTCGGAGGGCAGCGCTCTATCCAGCTGAGTTACGGGCGCAATCCGTAAAAGGGCAATAGCCGATCGCGGCGCGGGGGGGGCAACGAGGGATTTGCGGCGAGCAAGGGCCCAAAGCGGCCGTGGTCACGTGTTCGAAGCGTGTCGGGCGCGCCGCGGTTGTGGCGGGGGCGGGTGACCAAGATTGTCGCCGCCGTCCTGACCGTCATCATGATTAGCTGTGCCTTCGTCTTCACCGCCTCGGTTGCCGATCGCGGCTTTGAGATCAAACCATGAACGGGCGACGCGCAGTTCGCCTTGGGCGCTCAACCGAACCGCACGTGCATGAGCCCGTAGGCAAAAAGCATGATGAACGCCGCCAATGCCGAAACGACAATACCCGCCGTCCTGGCCACCCAGCCTGTCAGAGGTGATCGCCTGAAGACCTGGTTTCCGATGTATAGTTTTCCTGAGAATGAAGCGGCCAAACCCAGAAGAAATCCAGAAGCTATCCAAAACCAGAACAGCGAGATAACGATCTGGCCACCGATCAGTCCTGCATAGCCTCCCACACAGCTGAGGAGGAACGCGGCTGCAGTGCTCCAAAACAGAACGTGCGATGCCACGGCATAGCGCGGCCAGCCAGTATCGAAGGGCGATCGTAAAGGCATGAGCATTCCAGTGGTTCATGTCACTGCACCAAGGTGAAGCGATTTGGTAAAATTTCTGATAGATTCGCGCAAGTATTTGCTGATCTTCAGACGCTCGGCCGTCTCCGCAATCGGACACCCCTGCGCGGTGTTCTCACGGACTGCGTGACGCTTGAACCGAAGGAGAATCTGCATCCTCTCGATGCGCGAAGCAGACCGATGCTGCCAGCGACCAACGTAGTGCATCCCACCTTCGGCCGGCTCGCGACAGAAACATTGTCAAAAGTGCGCGGGACGGGCGCGACAGCGCCGAGCCACTTCCAGAAGCATCGTAGGAAGCTCAGGGAGATTCTCCGGCTGGCTTCGTGGCGTTCGAAGCACCCATGCTGTCGTTCCAGCGCCAGCGCAGCCTGTGAGCGCCTGGTCGCGCTCAGGGCACACCGGCTAACGCTATGAGCAGCGAACAGACCCAAGGTGCGCCCCATGACCGAAGCCGCTAAATACGCCATTTTCGATGCCGGCGACGTTCAGCTCTCATCCGGCCGGGTCTTCCGCTCGATGAAGCTGGCTTTCAAAACCTATGGCAGGCTCCACGCCGCCCGCGACAACATCATCGTTTATCCTCGTGCCGATGAGGTCGAGTGATCGCCCTCATATAACCGTGTATGAACGCTCCGGACCGGCATCCGCGAAAAAACCCATCGCGGGAGCCGTGGATGGCAGAGCCTCTGGGACGACCATCTTGATCTCTTTGGACAGCGCGATCCCGCGCAAAGACAGCGCCACCAGTTGATGAGCCGCAATCTCGTCTGTAACGGCCGACCTCATCACGACGGAAGCACCGCGACCCGCACGCACGGCGCGCTTGACAGCCTCCGTGCTCCCCAAACCGCCGATCGTCATCAATTGATCTGCCAGGGGTCCAAGCTGCTGACGCAGCAGCCGGCCTGTCCCTGTCCCAGGCTCACCACCCAGCAATGGCTCTGTGAGCAACTCCTCGACCGTGAGCGCGTCAAGCCCGCCCCAGCGATGACCGGGGGCAACGATGATCACGAGCGGCTCGCATGCCCATGTCCGGGCCGAGAAGCCCTTTCGCTCGTCCCACCATTCCAGCACGGCAAGATCGGCTTCGCCGCGCCCCATGCGGTCGATCGCATCGGGATTGGGGCCAATCCAGGTTTCGACAGTGATGCCGGTCGTGGTCTGAAAATCCGCGATCGATGGCTGCAGCATGTAGATGCCGACATTGCTCGAGGAGACAATTCGCAAATGGCGATCGCGCAACAGGGCAGGTGCGCGCTCTGCTGTCTCGACGAGCGCACGCGCGATGGGCAGGAAACGCTCCCCTTCCGCCGTTGTTCTGGCCTCTCGGGTCTGGCGATCGAGCAGGGGAACAGCCAGTTCCTCTTCCAACTGGCGGATGTGATCGATGATCGTCGACGGCGCGAGTTCGAGCAGACGCGCAGCCGATCTCACCCCACGCGTCTCGA
Organism: Bradyrhizobium sp.; assembly: GCA_036721875.1. Taxonomy (GTDB): domain Bacteria; phylum Pseudomonadota; class Alphaproteobacteria; order Rhizobiales; family Xanthobacteraceae; genus Bradyrhizobium. The sequence goes on from DAIMKE010000762.1 coordinate 3,487, forward strand.
CGATTGCTAGAAAGGTTCGCGCATGGACAAGATTCAGCATCGATTAGTCGTCATCCAGAGAGCGCATCAGATGTGAGGTTGGTTGACCGCGCCGTCAGGCGCGGCCCCAGCCAGAGCTTGAAGGATGCTATGCGCGGCCGATAGCTCGATCTGGCGCCGCGCTAGGGTCACCGCCGAGCCGAGATGCGGCGTCAGGACAGTGCGGGCCCGTTGCGCGATCAGTTGAGGATGGATCGCGAGAGGTCGGTCGGGCCTCGCCCAATCCTCGCATTCGAAGACGTCGGCAGCGTAGCCGCCCAGTCGACCGCTATCGAGGGCATCGGCGACAGCTTGCTCGTCGACGAGCGACCCACGGGCTGGATTGACCAGGAGAGCACCCGGTTTCATCTGGGCGATGGTGGCGGCGTCCATCAAAGAGAGAGTGCTTGGGG
>DAIMKE010000763.1:0-3914 GCA_036721875.1 Bradyrhizobium sp.
GCGCCGACCGCGTCGATCAGCATCATCTGCGGCGGCACCAGCGCGTGCATCGAGCCGATCCCGGCCAATATCTATACGCACAAGACGCTGTCGGGGAGCTTTTCGATCAAGAACCCGTATCTCGAGCGGCTTCTCAGCGAGAAGTCGAAGAATTCCGATGCGGTGTGGAACTCGATCCTGGAAAAGGGCGGGTCGGTCCAGCATCTCGATTTCCTCAGCACCGAGGAGAAGGATGTCTACAAGACGTCGTTCGAGATCGACCAGCGCTGGATCCTCGAACTCGCCGGCGACCGTGCGCCCTATATCGACCAGGCGCAGTCGCTCAATCTGTTCATCCCGGCCGATGTCGAGAAGTGGGATCTGCTGATGCTCCATTTCCGCGCGTGGGAACTGGGCATCAAGTCGCTCTATTATCTGCGCTCAAAGTCGGTCCAGCGCGCAGGCTTCGCCGGCGGCGTCGAAGCCGACAACACGATCGAGAAGCCGAAGTTCGATCTGGGCGAGAGCACCGATTACGACGAATGCCTGGCGTGCCAGTGAGGTGATGGGGGCGGCGTATCTTGATACCTGCTCCTCTCCCCTTGTGGGAGAGGAGGGGGCCCGCGCGACACAGTTGCGTGGGAAGGTGAGGGGTGTCGCGCACAGTCCCGTCGATCGTGCCCGTGAACTGCGCCGCAACGCGACCGATGCCGAGCGCAAGCTGTGGGTTTCGCTACGTGAAGCGTTTCCAGGCGCGAAATTTCGTCGCCAGGTCCCGCTTGGTTCCTATTTCGCGGACTTCTGCTCGCACGCAACTCGCCTCGTTATCGAGGTTGATGGCGGCCAGCACGCCGAAGCGGCTGATTATGATGCAGCACGCACGAGGTTCATCGAAGGTGAAGGCTATCGCGTGATCCGTTTCTGGAACCACGATGTGCTAGGTAACGCCGAAGGTGTGCTTGCGACAATCGCGTCGCACTTCCCTTCTCCCCTTGTGGGAGAAGGTGGCGCAAAGCGCCAGACGAGGGGTTTAACCCGGTGACCTACCCCTCACCCTTCCGCCGCTGCGCGGCTCCCTCCCTCTCCCACAAGGGGAGAGGGATTAGGCCTAAAATCTCCCTCTCCCCTGGTGGGAAGGGTGAGGGGTGGGCGCAACCCACCCGCACCCTCGCCCTCCTCCCCCTCCTCCCGCTCGCCGCATGCGCGCGGCAGGTGGGGAGCGCGGTCGTCCCCGATGCGCCGGGGTTCCTGCTCGGGTTGTGGCACGGCTTCATCTTTCCGCTCGCCTGGGTCGCGTCGCTGTTCCTGCCCAGGGTCGCGATCTATGCCGTGCGCAACAATGGCGGCTGGAATGATTTCGGCTATTTCCTGGGCATCGTCGTGTTCGGGGTCGGCGCGCGCAAGTCGCGCACCGTCTATGTCGACCGCTTCGTCCCTGCGCGGCGCGGGCGCGTGATCGAGAATGAGCGGTGACCCGCGCGCTCGCCATCCAGTTCGGCGTCGCCGCCGTCGCCGGGACCAGCGGCCTTGCGCTGCTCGCCCGGCCGGCCGCATTCGGCATTCGCAGCGAACCGGCACACTATGCCGCCCGCATCGCCGGCATGATGCTGACCGCGCTCGGCCTGTTCCTCGGCGGCTTTGGCTTGATTTACCTATGGGCAAGCGCGTCATGAGCGCGATCATTTTTTGTGCGTTCGTCGCAGCGATCGCGGTGGCCAATATGACGCTAGGTTACCGCTGGAGCCGGCTCGATCATAATCCATGGCGGGATTCCTTCGCTGGCGGCATGTTCCGCACGCCCGCGCCGGGGCTGATCCCCGCAAGATTGAGCGTTGAGACTATTCGATCGCGCGGCAGAACGCTGATGGTCACATCTCCGATCTGTGGCACTCTGTTTGTGATCTTCATTATCTTTTCCAAAGTTATCTCGGAGTAATCCCATGTCCCTTCTCGAAGCCCGCAAGACCTACAAGCCCTTCGAATATCCGTGGGCATACGAGTTCTGGAAGCGTCAGCAGCAGATTCATTGGATGCCCGAGGAAGTGCCGCTGGGCGAGGATTGCCGCGACTGGGCGCAGAAGCTGACCGAGCATGAGCGCAACCTGCTCACGCAGATTTTCCGCTTCTTCACCCAGGCCGATGTCGAGGTGCAGGACTGCTATCACGACAAATATGGCCGGGTGTTCAAGCCGACCGAGATCAAGATGATGCTGGCGGCGTTCAGCAACATGGAAACCGTGCACATCGCCGCCTATTCGCACCTGCTCGACACGATCGGGATGCCCGAGAGCGAGTATGGCATGTTCCTGGAATATCAGGAAATGCGCGACAAGCACGACTATCTGCAGAAGTTCGGCGTCGACAATGACGAGGACATTGCCAAGACGCTGGCGATGTTCGGCGGCTTTACCGAAGGGCTGCAGCTGTTCGCGTCGTTCGCGATGCTGATGAACTTCCCGCGCTTCAACAAGATGAAGGGCATGGGCCAGATCGTCAGCTGGTCGGTGCGCGACGAGAGCCTGCACTGCGAAGGCATCGTCCGGCTGTTCCATGCCTTTGTCAAGGAACGCGACTGCCTGACCAAGTCGGTCAAGGACGAGATCATGGACATGTGCCAGACGACGGTGCGGCTGGAGGATGCGTTCATCGACCTCGCCTTTGAAATGGGGCCGGTCAATGGCATGGCGCCCAAGGAAATCAAGAAGTATATCCGCTACATCGCCGACTGGCGGCTGGGCCAGCTCGGGCTCAAGCCGATCTATCTGATCGACGAGCATCCGCTGCCCTGGCTCGCGCCGCTGCTCAACGGGGTCGAGCACGCCAATTTCTTCGAAACCCGCGCGACCGAATATTCGAAGGCGGCGACGCGCGGCAACTGGAACGAGGTGTGGGCGAGCTTCGACAAGCGCCAGAAGATCAAGGTGGCCCCCGCCGCCAACGAGGATCCCGGCAGCGAAGGCGACATGTTCAGCCGCGCCGGCGTGGCGGCGGAATAGCCCTTCGTGATCGCCCTGCCGGGTGCGCCTGCGTCTCTGGACGTCAGCGCGCCCGGCGCACCGGCACCGGTATGTTGCAGATATCGGCACCGCCGGCCGGCCGGATGAAAAACGGATCGCGGCGATTGGCGCGCGCCTCCGCGTAGCGAAGAAAGCTTGTGCTGTCGGTGTCCAGCACCTGGAACTTGGGCTGCGCGTCGGTCGGCAACTCGCTTGCCAGCTGGACGGACAGGATCGGCACGCGCTCTTCCGCTTTTTCATAGAAACCAAGCGAGCCGGTGCCGCGCGGCAGGCTGGACAGATGCTCGATCCCCTCGATCACGCGGCCGACCAGCGCGATATTGCGGTCGAGGTGGCGGGGCGCATGGCCGATGACCGTATAGAGTTCCGCCCCCGTGCCGGTATCGGGTGACAGATTGCGACCGACGCCCACCATTCCGTAACAATGCACGGGCCACATCCGGGTCAAGTCGGCGGCGATAGGCCATCCGTCGCGCCAGCCCGCATCAAAGGCGAACGAATCGCCGCGCGATGTCTCGGCTAGGCGTTTGAGCCGATCTTCCATGGACAAGGTATCTGTTGCGGACCCCGCCATTTCAGCACGGGCTTCCCGCAAATGTTGCGTCCAGGCAAAAAAGGCGGCGCGTCGCACCGAATATTCCGCTTCGGTGGCTTTCATCAGCGCCGCCGGCAGCGGCTTGGCCTTGACGGGGTCCTCGCCATCGGGATCGCCCCATTGGGCGACATAATTGTCCTGGACGCGCACCACTGCCAGTCCGTCCCACCAGCGTGCACGGGCAAGCGTGCGGATGTTGGCGACCCAGGGCTGGGAAAAAGGCGCGGGCATAAGCTGGATGACGACACGACGGGTCGACCCGTTGCGGTCGGGCGCGAGCGTCATCACCAGCAGATCATCCGGCGCGATCGCCCGCCACTCTG
>DAIMKE010000764.1:0-3907 GCA_036721875.1 Bradyrhizobium sp.
AAGAGCTTAAGCCTGATGGTGCCGCAGGTGGCGTCCGCAAAGGTGGTTTCAGCAAAGGCCGATGCGCCGCAGGGCACAGATCAGCACATAGGACAAGACCACCGCCATCAACCAGCTCTGGCAGACCGACTTCACCTACCTCAAGATCACTGGCTGGGGCTGGTATTATCTGTCGACGGTGCTGGACGACTTCTCGCGCTTCATCGTGGCCTGGAGGCTTGGTCCCACCATGTGCGCTTCCGACGTCACGGCCACGCTTGACCAGGCACTCGCGGCATCAGGCCTTGATCGCATCAACGTTGCGCACCGGGGCCGAGGCTTCTGAGCGACAATGGCGCTTCTTATGTTGCAGGCGATCTGGCTTCGCCGACGCCATCCTTGATCGTCTCGTGCACAATGCCTATCGTCTCGCCCTCGACGGTCCCTCGATGCGCGATCCGAAGATGGCCAAACCGGACACTGCGGCGCTGGCCACAGATGCGGCGGATGCGATGGCAACAACAATCGCCAAGCCAGCCAAGGGTGTAAAAAAATGACCACCGCCACCAGCCGTCCCCCCGTGCGCGGCGCTCCGTCTGACTCGCGGCGGTCACTGCGCGCCGCGCACGGGCTCCACCTGAAGTTTGACCGAAACCACGAATACTGAGATCAAAACATGCATCCAACGGCGCCATCTCGCTCAGGCGCCGCCCTGGTCGTCATCACCGGAATGCGCAATCTGGCCAACTGGCTCGAAGAAATAGGTATGCAGCACTTACGCGGAGCGCCGTATCACCCGCAGACCCAGGGCAAGATCGAGCGCTGGCACCAGACCCTCAAGAACCGCATTCTGCTCGACAACTATTATTTACCGAGCGATCTCGAATGACAGATTGGCGCCTTCGTCGAGCACTACAATCACACCCGCTACCATGAAAGTATCGACAACCTGCCGCCGACAGACGTCTACTTCGGCAGGGCCGAGACGATTTTCGCAGAACGCAGACGCATCAAACTTGCCACCATCGCGAACCGTCGCTTGCAGCACCCGACTGCAGGCCGCTTAAACTCTAACCCCTGATAAGCCAGAGCCTCCCTTCTCGAAATGCCTGATCGGTCTCAAATTATATGACGACGAACACTGGCCAACGGAATGGACACAGAGGACGGCGTCATTTGGGTTTATGGCATGGGTGACGACGGCGTCATGGCGTTCACCGACTTCGGCATCGAAAACGTGATCGAGCTATCAGAATACACAAGGAAGAGCCCGAAACCCTCAAGCGGTGAAATCGGTGGTCCACTGCCGCGGCTTAGCTCGGATGGATACGAAAGATCTCGCCGCCTTTGTAAACAAGCAAAGTAGCAAGAAGAAACCAGGCGAGACGCGAAGTACGCGCTCCCGAAGCATGGCCAGGCGCACTCTGCCATATGGGCGGTCTGCCGATCTCGTTCCGGAGGCGGCGAAGGTTCGTCGAAAGGCCCACCTCTCGCGAGATGGGCGCATCGTCGCAATCCGAGCCTACTTGGCTGCGGCCTTCTGCTCAGGCGGCTTTGGAGCCGCCGTCAGCATCCGAGCTTTCCATTTACCGTCTTCTTTGACGTAAGCAGCGGTCCAGATGCCTGCCATATCCATCGGCTCACCCTTGTCGCTTTTGCCGGTGACATGGAATTTACCCATTGCACCGGGCGTGTCGTTATCGATCTGCCACACGTCATCGACCGTGGCTTCGAGCTTGTTCAGTCCGGCCTTGAAGGCACCGCCATAGTATTCTGTAACAACGTGCTTCCCGGCCGGATTAACGATGAAACCGTCCTTGGTGTACAGCGCCGCGATGCAGGCAGCGTCCTGCTTACTGAAGCAATCCATATAGGCGGAAGCGATCTTGGTGATTTCCTGCTTCATATCATCGGCACCCGCTGGAGCCGTAAACATAAAGGGGGTGCACAATGCCAATAAAACTGAACGTTTCATTTCCATTCCCTCCCTCGTGGTGCGTAATTGCACCGTGACGCTCACCGCGATGGGCGCTGCGTTGCAATACAGAACGATCAGCAATGGGGCTTCATACGCGGCGTTATTTTTCAGAAGATGTCCTGAAGTACTTTTAAACTGACACAGAAATATTTCGATGCGGACAACATGAGTGACCCTGAGTTCCTCCAGGCCATTCTGAAAATATCCTATCACCGGCACATCCTGCAACAAAAACATCTGCAGCGGAAATGGCCAGCGCGGGAGGATGTCAAGGTTCACACACTCGGTGTCGAGGTCTATCAACTCCTTCCTCCCCCTCCTACTCCCATTTTTAGCCAAAATTCAACTGATCACGGCCTTAGCCTCGTCGGCAGCCATTTGCTCGACGAAGGTGAGGTTCACCTTGTGGACCACCTAATCGATGTCCGCCTGGCCGTTGAGGGTCTTCATCACTTGGCCGACGGAACCAGCCGAGCAGCTCGGGACGAGCGTTAGAGCATCCGTCGATCATCTTGCAGCGTATCCGGCAGCGATGAACTAGCATTCGGTTGGTGTGAAGCGGTCGATGCTGCGGCCGATTGCATTCCAGAGGCCATCGACCGTTCGCTCCGCGGCCTTGCGTGTCAATCGGCGTTCAAATTTGACGGGGGGTCGATAATATTGCAGGCCGAATAACATAGGAGGAAGCCGGCCGCCGGCCAATCTTTCTTGTCGGACTGCTGCAACAGGTGAGCGCACGGCGTCGACGATATTGGCCATGCTCAGGCGGCACTTCCAACCCCGGGAACGCCGAACGAGGCATTCATAGGTAGCGAGCGGCGCGTTGTGACGTGGGCGGAGTCAGATGCGAAGCAAGCGCGTAACCGGGTGAGTCGGGCAGTCAGCCGGCGTCAAGATCAGCCGCGAGCTGAGCGGCGAGTTCGGCGTCGTTTAGCGTTAGCATCCGGTGAGGACCGCGGCCGGATCGCTCGCAGGAGGTAACCTGTCAGGCCGCGTGACTGTCTCTGACGTTGAGCTGGCACCAATTCCAGGACAGGAGCTCATCTAATTTTTGGACGGGATGCTCGGCGATGCGAGCGAGAACGTCGGCGAGCCACGCTTGCGGATCAATATCCGTTCATTTTGGCCGTTTATGCCGCCCGCCGAACTACGCCGAGTCGGCTCGCTTTCCCCAGATTTCTCGCTGACCGGCGCTTGGTCGGTTCGGCATAGTTCGTTCTGTGCCTCCGCTTTCAACAGCGGAGAACAGGAAGATGGAAGTTGAAGAGTACTTTGGCAGAAGCCGGCTGTACCGGCGTCTCAGAAGCGGGCCGCACGGATAGCTCGTCGAGCGCTACGCCGCTCGTCTCGTCGAAGAGAGGCTCGTTCGGCACGGCGCGTGGCGTTGCTTCAACGTAGTTGGCGGGCTCCTGAGTTGGATCGCAGGCCGTCGCTATAAGCTGGTCGATCTCGATGAGCAGGTCGTTGAGCGGTACCTACGACATCGAGGCGGGGAGGCAGTCTATCCAACCCGGTGATCGGGCCGCGCTCAAGCGATGGCTGTCGGCGCTGCGCGAGGAAGGCGCGATCGCGCCGTTGGTGCTGCCGCCTCTCACCCCGCACGAACGGATCTTCAAGGAGTTCGATGCCTACCTGCGATCAGAGCGCGGCTTGGCCCCGAGGTCCATCGTCCGCCATCTCCCGGTCATCCGCAGGTTCCTGCACGAGGTGTGAAAAGATCATTTTGAAGCAATTTGACGCGCTTTTGAGAGCCGGTCGGTCCTTTACGGCGCGATGGTGCGGTGCGCCGGCATGTCGGGCCTGTTCCAGGAATTCCGGGATGAGGGATTCACGTGGTCACCGATCGCGTGTGCCCTTTGCTGCGGTCGGCATACGGCAGGCCGATTGGGGGCCTTATCGGCCGATCGTCTGCGCGGCGGTCAGGCGCGGGGTCTTGGGGCCTGGCTCACA
>DAIMKE010000765.1:0-3906 GCA_036721875.1 Bradyrhizobium sp.
GCCTGCTGATGATGGGCCGGGACATGCGGGCGATGGATCCGCTCGAGTTGGTCTTCTCCGGCATGGTGATACCCGGCTTTTCCGTCAATCTGGGTCTCAGCGCACGCGACGTCGGCGGGTCCATCATGCCGCCGGGAATGATCAACACCTTTGATCTACCCGGCAAAGCGATGAAGGACATGGCCGCCGTGAAGCCGCGTCAGGTCGTCTACACGGCGGCTCCGGATGCGAGGGGCGACAAAATCCTCGAACCGCGCATCGAGAGCGGGGTCAAGGTCTTCGACATCAAGGCCGAGATCATCCGCTGGAACATCCTTCCGGAGGTGGCGGTCGAAGCCTACGCGTACAACCGGCAGGTCCCGGGTCCGCGACTGCAGGTGACTGAAGGCGACCACGTGCGGATAAACTTCCGCAACGACCTTCCTGAGAGCACGACGGTTCATTGGCATGGTCTGATCCTGCCGAACGAAATGGACAGGCCGGCCAAGGTCCCGCAGGCCCTCGTGCCGCCCGGCGGTTCGTACACCTACGAATTCGACGTCGGGCAGAGCGGTACGTACTTCTATCACAGCCACGATCATCCGGACCGGCAGCAGGCACTCGGTTTGTACGGCGCGCTTTTGATCGCTCCAAAGGATGCCTCGGCCGAGGTGAAGGCGGACATCGACTATACGATCCAGCTCCAGGAATGGCTGAAGCGCGAGTGGCTGACTTATCCGGCCATGCTGATGGAAGGAGCGTTGCCGAACTACTTCACGATCAACGGCAAAGCATATCCGTCGACCGATACGGTTGCCATGAAGGTCGGGCAGACCATCAAGATCCGTTTCATAGATACCAACAACAACTTCGTGCATCCAATGCACGTCCACGGCGGGCCGTTCGAAGTGGTCGCCGTCGACGGCGTGAACCTGAAGGACAGCGCGCGCTACCAGGCCGACACCGTCAACGTCGGCCCGGGCCAGCGCTACGACGTGGTCTGGACGGCGCGGAAGCCCGGGAAGTGGCTGGGGCACTGCCACATTCCGCATCACACAGCCAACAACAACGTGGAGCAGCACGGCGGCGGCGGACTGATGCTGGTCCTGGAGGTGCAATGAGGGCGGGAAACCCAAGGAGCGTACCATGAGCCACATGAGCAAGCAGATGCAGAGCTGCATCGACGAATGTCTGAAGTGCTACCAGTCCTGTCTGGGGACGGCGATGACCCACTGTCTCGAAACGGGCGGCAAACATGTCGAGCCTACGCATTTCAGGCTGATGATGGCGTGTGCGGAAATATGCAGGACGGCGGCTCATTTCATGCTGTTGAACACGCCGCATCATCCGCATGTCTGCCGGGAGTGCGCCGAAATTTGCGCCGACTGCGCCAAGGATTGCGAGCGCGTCGGCGGCATGGACGAGTGCGTGCAGGCCTGCAAACGGTGCGCCGAAAGCTGCCGAGCCATGGCGGCCTGACTGACGCACCCGGAAGGACGGCCGACGTAGCTTCGCCGGTCGTCCTCCAAGTACGAGCGAGAGGATCACGGATGAAATACACCAATTTCGCGGCCATGATTGCGACCTCGACGGTCGTGATGTTCGGTCTCATGTATCTGAACGCCTATGCGCTCGACCACGTGTTCTTCAGCCAGTCCCGGATGTGGATGGCGCTGGTGATGGGCGCGACCATGGCCGTGATCATGCTCGGCTTCATGTGGATGATGTACAAGAACCGGCAAGCGAACATCGGAATCGTCATCGGTAGCGCCGTCGTCTTCGGCGCCGCGCTGTGGCTCGTCCGCAGTCAACGGACGGTCGAGGACGTCGCCTACATGAAGGCGATGATCCCGCATCACTCAATCGCAATCCTGACGAGCGAAAGGGCCCACATCCGGGATCCGCGGGTCCGGAAGCTTGCGGACGGAATCATCGAGGCTCAGGTCCGCGAAATCGGCGAGATGAAGCAATTGATCGCCGAACTGTCGAGCAATCCTCCTGCGGAACGGGCGCCGGACCTTCCGCCCAGGGCCGTGAAATGAACGAAATGGCGCGCGTAACCGTTGCGGGCGATGGCGACACCGACACCGTCGTGCGTGCGCGGTCGGGCGCGCCGCGCTGCCGGGATCTGCGCCTTGATCTTTTCCGGGGGCTGGCCAACTGGGCGATCTTCCTCGACCACATTCCCAACAACGCCGTTGCGTGGCTCACGACCCGCAACTACGGCTTCAGCGACGCCGCCGACATCTTCGTCTTCATCTCCGGATACACGGCGGCGTTCGTGTACGGGCGCAGAATGACGCGGCAGGGTTTCGTAGCCGGGACGGCGCTGCTCTTCCGCCGCGTATGGCAGCTCTACGTGGCCCACGTGCTCCTCTTCGTCTTCTATGCCGCGTCCATCGGTTACGTCGCGCAGCGGTACGGTTCGCATCTCCTCGACGAATTCAACGTGTCCGGGCTGATCGAAAAGCCCGTCGCCACGCTGTCGCAGGGGCTGACCCTGGCCTTCAAGCCGCTCAACCTGGACGTTCTGCCGCTTTATATCGTTCTGATGGCCGCATTTCCTCCGATGCTCTGGTCGATGATGCGCTTTCCGCAGGCGGCGATTGCGGCTTCATTGGCGATGTATGTGCTCGCGCGCCACAACGGATGGAATCTGCCCGCTTATCCCTCGGGCGGCTGGTACTTCAATCCATTCGCCTGGCAATTCCTGTTCGCCCTCGGGGCTTGGGCGGCGCTGGGCGGAGCCGAGAAAACCGCCAACGCCAGACGGACGCCCGCGGTCCTGCTCGCCAGCGCCGCGTTTCTCATCTTCGCCCTGATCGTGACCCTCGCGGGGCGGTTCGAGTGGCTTGGATCGGCAATGCCGCCCGGACTTCTTTCCCTATTCGAACCCAACGACAAGACCAACCTCGCGCCGTACCGAATATTCCATTTCGTCGCTCTGTCGATCCTTGTGGTGCGATTGGTGCCGGCAGACGGAGTGCTGCTGCGTTCCCGCGCGCTGCGCCCCGCGATCGTCTGCGGCGAACGCTCGCTGGAGGTCTTCTGCGTCGGCATCTTCCTGTCGTTCGTCGCTCACTTTGTTCTCGAGATCTACTACGACGGCTTGATCGCGCAGATCGCGGTAAGCGCGGTCGGCATTGCGATCCTCACTCTCGTCGCCGCGTATCGAACATGGTCCAGAACGCTCGACCGCCAGCCGATACCGCAATCGGCGTCCGCCCGAGCAATCCGTTCGAACAAGAAGGAGTCGTCGCCATGAACAGGGCGATCGCCGCGATCGCCGTAGCGGTTTCGATCGGAGCGGCCGCCGCGGCATGGTTCGTCTTCTCCGGGCGGTACGATGTCGGTGCCGATACTCCCCACTGGGACGTCACCCGGAGACTCATCGAATTCGTCCGGGACCGCTCGATCGCGGCACATGCAAGGGACGTCGAAGTGCCCGATCTTCGGGACGAACAACTCGTCCTCAAGGGGGCGGGGCAATATGCGGCGATGTGCGCCAACTGCCACCTGGCTCCTGAGCAGGAGGACTCGGAAATCCGGCCAGGCCTGTATCCGAGGCCGCCCAATCTGACGGAACAACGCTTCGATCCGAAGACCGTGTTCTGGGTGACGAAGCACGGGCTGAAGATGAGCGGCATGCCGGCATGGGGCGTCGGACACGACGACGAGACGATCTGGAGCATCGTCGCATTCGTCAACAAGCTGCCGGGCCTATCGGCGGAGCACTACAAGGACATGGTGGCGCGATCGCCTCCGGACGAGGAGATGGCCTCCATGAACAAGGGCGGCGGCAAGAGCACGGAAAAGGGCAGGAAACCCGAACCCGGGATGACCGGGCAGACGGGCGAGCACAAGCATTGATCCCCCAAGGCAAGCGGAGAATGTCGCATGGAAAACGATCACCGGTCGACCACCCGC
>DAIMKE010000766.1:0-3901 GCA_036721875.1 Bradyrhizobium sp.
CTGATCCGCCGGCGTAAACAGCCCCTGCGCCGGGCCGCCGACGCGAAACCACGTCAACTCCGCCAGCGACTGGTTCGCCAGCAACCGCCCCCGCAGTTGCGGCATGGCGGCCTTCAGTTCGGAGGTGATGTCGGGGAAGGTCAATCGAGTTCTCTCAATTCGTCATGGCCGGGCTTGGAGACGGCGCCCCATCACCCCAGCGCCTTCAGTTCGCCCGGCAGGGCGTAGGCCCATTGCGTGATGTTGCCGGCGCCCAGGCAGACGACGAGATCGCCCTTGCCCGCAACGCCGCGAACGACCTTGGCAAGCTCGGCCGGCCCTTCGAGCGGGATCACCTCACGATGGCCATGTGCGCGCAGGCCGAGCACGAAATGATCGCGGTCGATGCCTTCGATCGGCGCCTCGCCCGCCGGATAAACTTCCGCGACAACAACCGCGTCGGCATCGTTGAAACACGTACAGAATTCCTCGAACAGGGATTGCAGCCGGGTAAAGCGATGCGGCTGCACCACGGCGATGATCTTGCCGTCGGTCGATTCACGTGCCGCCTTGAGGACGGCGGCGATTTCGACCGGGTGGTGACCGTAGTCGTCGATCACGGTGACGCCGTTCCATTCGCCGGTCCGGGTGAAGCGCCGCTTGACGCCGCCAAAGCCCGCGATCGCCTTGCGGATCGCCTCGTCGGGAATCCCGAGTTCATGCGCCACCGCAATCGCCGCGGTGGCATTCGATGCGTTGTGCCGTCCCGGCATCGGCAGCATGATGTCCGAAATCTCGTGCGTCGCATCGGTCTTGCGGTTGCGGAACACGACCTTGAATTTCGAGCCGCCGCCGGTCGGCGTGAGATCGACCAGCCGCGCATCGGCCTGCGGATTTTCGCCATAGGTGATGATGCGGCGGTCCTCGATCTTGCCGACGATGGTCTGCACCACGGGATGATCGATGCACATCACCGCAAAGCCGTAGAACGGGACGTTCTCGACAAAATTCCGGAACGCGTCCTGCACCGCCTCGAAAGTCCCGAAGTGGTCGAGATGCTCGGGGTCGACGTTGGTGACGATGGCCACGTCCGTCGGCAGTTTCAGGAACGTGCCGTCGCTTTCGTCGGCCTCCACCACCATCCAGTCCCCCGCCCCCAGCCGCGCATTGGTGCCGTAGGCATTGATGATGCCGCCATTGATCACGGTCGGGTCGAGATTGCCGCCGTCCAGCAGGGCTGCGACCATCGAGGTGGTGGTGGTCTTGCCGTGGGTGCCCGCGATCGCGACGCAGCTTTTCAGCCGCATCAATTCGGCCAGCATTTCCGCGCGGCGCACCACGGGAATGCGCTGCGCGCGCGCCGCCATCAGTTCCGGATTGTCGCGCTTGATCGCGGTCGAGACCACGACGACGTCGGCGCCGTCGACGTTCCCGGCCTTGTGGCCGATCGACACCGTGATGCCTTTTTCGCGCAGCCGCGCGACATTGCCGCTTTCGGACGCATCCGAGCCCTGCACCGTGTAGCCGAGATTGCACAGCACCTCGGCAATGCCGCTCATGCCGATGCCGCCGATGCCTACGAAATGAATGGGTCCGATCTCGCGCGGCAGTCTCATGAAGCGATCCCTGTCGTCATCGTCCGCCTTGTACGCAAGGGCGCACAGGAGTGGAGGATCCAGTATTCCGCGAAGCCGAGGCTCAAATCAGGCACCGCGGCATACTGGATGCCCCGCTTTCGAAGGCGCTGACAAGGGCTTTTTCCGTCATTCCGGGGCGCTCGCCGCGCGAGCGAACCCGGAATCTCGAGATTCCGGGTCTGGTGCTAACGCACCATCCCGGAATGACGGGACGTCAGATTTTAGCTATTTTCACCACCAGATCGGCCAGCCGCTCGGCCGCATCGAGCCGGCCCACCCTGCGGGCCGCGGCCGCCATCGCGGTCAGCCGGGCGGGCTCGGCAGCGAAGCTCGAGATTTCGGCGGCGAGCCTCGCGGGCGTGAATTCGGCCTGCGCAATCCGCAGCGCGCCATCGACCTGGGCCAGCACGCCGGCATTGGCGAACTGGTCCTGATCGATCGCACCGGGCAGCGGCACCAGGATCGAGGGCCGGCCGATCGCGGCGAGTTCCGCTACCGTGCCGGCACCGGAACGCGAGATCACCAGATGGCTGGACGCCAGCCGCGCCGGAAGGTCGCTGAAGAACGGCGCGAGTTCGGCGTTGATCTTCATGCGGTCATAGATCGCGCGCACCCGTCCCATGTCCTCCTTGCGCACCTGCTGGGTCAGGACCAACCGGCTCCACAACACGGGCTCCAGTCCCTGGATCGCGCCGGGCAGAATATCGCTCATCACCCGCGCGCCCTGGCTGCCGCCGACCACCAGCAGGCGCAGCGGCCCGTTCGGTTCGGGAGATGAATATGGCACGGCGGCGGCAGCGAGAACCGCCGGCCGCATCGGCGTACCGACGGTCGTCGTCTTGCCCGCCAGATCGGGATCGCGATCGAGCACGCCCGGCAGCGAGGTGGCGATCGCGTTGACGCGCCTCGAGAGAAAGCGGTTGGCGCGGCCGAGCACGGCGTTGGCATCATGAATGATGCTGGGTACGCCGAGCAGCCTTGCCGCGAACAACGGTGGCACCGTCGGATAACCGCCGAAGCCGACCACGGCGGCAGGTTTCAGCCGCCGGATCAGTTTGGCCGCCACAAGCGTGCCGTAACCCAGCATGTACGCGGTGCGCGCCAGCGACATCAGCGACCGGCCGCGCACGGTCTCACTCGGCACCACATCGATGTTTTCGCTGGTGAAGAGGCCGCTGTAGCGCAGCGCACGGGCATCGGTGGCGAGCCGTACCCGCAGGCCGCGCCTGATGAGTTCGACGCCGAGCGCCTCGGCGGGAAACAAATGGCCGCCGGTGCCACCCGCGGCCAGCAGAATGAGAGGCGTGTTTTCCATGGGAGGGTCTTTTACAGGCAATGAGTCGTCATTGCGAGCGAAGCGAAGCAATCCACAGCGCCGCAAAGCAAGAATGGATGGCTTCGTCGCTTCGCTCCTCGCAATGACGAAGAGCGCGTCTTTTCTGCTACATCAAGCGTAACCGCGCGCCGCCCCTGCCGCATTCATCGATTCCACCTCGGTGCGCGGGCGTTGCCGGGTCAGCGCCAGCATCATGCCGACGCCAAAGGCCAGCGAGATAATCGACGAGCCGCCATAAGATATAAAGGGTAGTGTCATGCCCTTGGCGGGGATCAGTTGCAGATTGACCGCCATATTGATGGCAGCCTGCACGCCGAACAGGATGGCAAGCCCGGACGCAGCAAAGCGCGCGAACATATCTTCGTTTGCATAGGCGCGCGTCAGCGTGCGGATCACGACAAAGGCGAACAGCGCGACCAGCGCCAGGCAGAGAATGATGCCGAACTCCTCGGCGGCCACCGCAAACACAAAATCCGTATGGCTGTCCGGCAGGCTCCGCTTTGCGATGCCCTCGCCGGGCCCGAGGCCGAACCAGCCGCCGTTCCAGAATGCCTCCATCGCCATGTCGACCTGGAACGTGTCGCCGGAGGCCGGATTCATGAAGCGCTTGATGCGGCCCGCGACGTGCGGCACCAGAAGATAGGCGCTGAACAAGCCGGCGGCGGCCGCGCCCGCAAGTCCGGCGACCCAGATCATCCGCATGCCGGCGATGAAGAACAGCGCGCCCCACACCAGCAGGACCAGCATGGTCTGGCCGAAATCCGGTTCCATCACCAGGAGCGCCACCAGCGTCAGCAGCAGGACGATCGCCATCGAGGTCGCCGGCATTTCCGGCCGCTTGGTGGATTCCGCAAACAGCCACGCCGCCATCACGACGAAAGCGGGTTTGGCGGATTCGGAGGCCTGGATATTGACGCCGAGCAGCGTGATCCAGCGCCGCGAGCCCTTC
>DAIMKE010000767.1:0-3896 GCA_036721875.1 Bradyrhizobium sp.
CGATCGCGCCGGTGCCGCCGATGAGGTCTGGCTCGCTGCAAGATTGTCCGCCCGCGGAAAGGGGCGCGAAAGCGACGCGCGCTATCGCAATCTCTGCCGTCGGCTGGGCTTCGGCATGCTGGCCGTCACCGATGCCGGCGATGTCGAGGTAATCGTCAAACCCGCGACCACAGCCCCGCGCCGCAATCCGAAGAAGCGCTCGCGGCTGGTCTCCGAACATCAGCGGCGCAAGGGCGATCCCGCGACGGGTGGCTCGACACGTGCGCCGATCATGACGGCATACCGCCAGCAGGCGCTGGCATGCGCCTCGGCGCTTGCCGGCGGGCCGCGACGCGTGAGGGATTTGAGGGTCGACATTCCCGACGCCGGAAAGATCCTGCTGCACAACGTCTATGGCTGGTTCGACCGCGCCGAACGCGGCATCTACGTGCTGACCGACGCCGGTCACGCCGCGCTCAAACGCTGGCCGCAGCAGCCGTTGGACCTGTATGAAGGCACCAAACTTGAGAGATTGTGATGCATGGCTGCGTTGCCACACGCATTTCTGTGTTGCAATGCAACATGAGGGCACCTAGGTATCTCGCAGTCAGATACGAGGCCCCGATGAGCGAAGACTGGAACACGAAATACGGCACAAGGCGCGTCAGGCGCGATCCGCCCACGCTGGAAGAAGCGATCTTCGCCGCGGTCGGAATCACCGACGATCAGCAGCAGCAGGCGGAAATCGCATCCGCGCTGATGGGCTTGCCGTATGAGGAAGTTCTCGCCGAGGTGAAGAAGACCGGCCGCGCGATGGCGCGATCGGCTACGCGCATCATCGCGGGCGAGCAAGGTGCCCAGCGCGCCGTCGTGGTCGAGCGCCGCGTCGTCAGGCGCTTCGGCAACGACAAGCGCACCGGCACCTGAAGAACTGTCCCGAATAGTCTGAGGTTTCTGCAATTCGCAGGGAGTGATCCCTGCGAATTGCATTTCTGCGCGTGAACGCCCGCTTACGAGGCGCCCCATTCAGGCCCGGCGGCCCCGGACATGCGAAGCAGCATTCGCCAATAGGCACGGTTGAAAGCCGCCACCGCACGCATCCCACTCACCGTGCTCTCGGTCCAGGACCGCGCGACCTCGGCCTGATCGTACTTCGTCAGGTCGATGGTGCCGGTGGATTCGCCGTGGCGGAAAACGAGCTGCGCGCCGAACTTGGCGGCGAGCGCCCGCATCGCGTCGTTCTGCGCGCCGGTGGTGATCCGCAGGCTTTTGTAGCCCTTGGCGCGCGCTTCCGTGATCAGCTTGCGGAACAGAATGCTGCCCACGCCTCGCCGGCGCACCGACGATTCGACGCTGAACGCGATCTCGGGAAGCGAATCCGGCGATTGATCCGGCGGATGCAGTTCTGCCGCGCCACGGACCACGCCGTTCTCGAAGAAGGCGATAATGATCGTGCCGTCATTGGCGCATTTCTCGGCGTAGCGCTCGAT
This sequence comes from Bradyrhizobium sp., assembly GCA_036721875.1. Taxonomy (GTDB): domain Bacteria; phylum Pseudomonadota; class Alphaproteobacteria; order Rhizobiales; family Xanthobacteraceae; genus Bradyrhizobium. The sequence goes on from DAIMKE010000767.1 coordinate 1,470, forward strand.
GAAGCTGTCGTCCATGAAGCCATGGAAGCGGTCACGTCGACTGGTGCGGTCGAGCCGCAGCAGGTGATCGCGCAAAAGCGGCAATTCTTCCTGCTGGAGCGTACGCACACTGCTATCGGCAAGCGCGGCCGCGATAAGTGAAAGGTACATATCCTGTCTCCTCTGAGAGAAGCCCTTCGAGGAGGCGTCGAATCCCTAGACCATCTATATTGTGCGCCGCAACATAAATTGCAAGCCCCTGAAATACTTCACATAAAATTCATCCACCGTTTACCAAACAGTAGGAACCATCCCCGGATCAGAGGACCATCTGGGTCTGGGTGACGATGGCGACCAGCTTGCCGTCTTCGGTTTCCAGCCGCGTCTGCCACACCTGGGTACGGCGCCCCCGATGCACCGGAGTTGCGGTCGCAATCACGGTTGCGCCCTCCCTGGCGCCGCCGATGAAGTTGGTCTTGCTCTCGATCGTGGTGGTACCCTTGGCGTCCGCGGGCAGGTTGATGACAGTCGCTGCGGCGCCGACCGAATCCGCAAACGCCATCACAGCGCCGCCGTGAATCGTATTCCGCAGCGTGCAGAGATCCGGACGCACCAGCATTTTGGCGACCACGCGGTCCGCTCCGGCTTCGGTGAACGTCACGCCCTTCAACTCCGCGAACGGCATCTTCATCGACTGGATTTTTTCGAGCGGCGTCATGGATCCTCCGGACGTTTTTCGTGTGGTTTCACAGACAGAATGGCGGGCCACGGTAAGTCAGGCAATGACCTCAGAGGTAATGGCTTCCGTGACATAACGCGGCGGATTCGGCATATCACCCGTCATGCGCCAGTTCCCGCCCCGCCGGATCGTCTGCCTGACCGAAGAGACCGTCGAGACGCTGTATCTGCTCGGTGAGCAGGACCGCATCGTCGGCGTCTCCGGCTATGCCGTGCGGCCGCCGCAGGTCCGGCGCGAGAAGCCGCGCGTCTCCGCCTTCATCTCGGCGGACATCCCAAAGATCCTTGCGCTCGAGCCAGACCTCGTACTCGCCTTCTCCGACCTGCAGGCCGGCATCGTCGCCGATCTGGTGCGCGCCGGCGTTGCGATCCACGTTTTCAATCAACGCGACATCGCCGGAATTCTGGCGATGATACGCACGCTCGGTGCCATCATCGGTGCGGCGGAGCGTGCCGATCAACTCGCCGCGGGCTTCGAAGCGCGATTGGCAGGCATTGCGTCGACGTCGCGGCCGCAACCGAAACCAAAGGTCTATTTCGAGGAGTGGGACGATCCGCTGATCTCAGGCATCGGCTGGGTGTCCGAACTGATCGAGATCGCCGGCGGCGAAGACGCCCTGCCGAAGTTGCGCTTGCAGCAGGCCGCCAGGGATCGAATCATTTCGCCCGATGTCGTGCGCGAGGCTGCTCCCGACGTGATCCTCGCCTCCTGGTGCGGCAAGAAGGTCGTGCCAGAGCGGATTCGAAATCGCCCGGGCTGGGGCGACATCCCGGCGGTCGCCAACAACCGCATCGTCGAGATCAAGTCGCCGCTGATATTGCAGCCGGGACCGGCCGCGCTCACGGATGGGCTGGATGCGATCGTCAAGGCGTTGTGGCCGGCGCCGAATACGTAGGATGGGTAGAGCGCAGGGAAACCCATCGATACTCGCACACGGATGATGGGTTTCGCTGCGCTCTACCCATCCTACAAATTCTGTTTCTCGCACCGACGTAGTGAGACGGTCGCCTATACCTTCTCCACGCCGCACCACTCCGCGATGAACAACGCAGTCGCTTTCGTCGACTTCCGCAGCGACTCAAGGTCGACGTACTCGTTGAAGCCGTGCATCGCAGCCCCACAGGCGCCGAAGCACAGGCTCGGGATGTTGTAATTCAGACCGTAGAACCTCGTATCCGTCAGCGCGGTGAAGACGAGGTCAGGTACCGCGCCGCCGTAGACCGCGTTGAACGCCTTGCCGAAGACGGCTTCAGGCGCCGCCGAATCCGTCAGTTCATAACCTTCCGACAAGAAGCCCGACCATTCCACCTGCGGCGGATTGTTGGAAAGGAATCTGTGATCGCGCGCGGCGGCTGAAACGCACGCCAGAATCTCCTTCTGGCACTCGGCAATAGACCAGCCCGGCAGCACCGCGATCCGGCAGTCGACGTCGCACCATGCCGGCACGCTGGACGCCCAGTCGCCGCCCTTGATGATTCCGGGATTGAAGTTGATCGGATGGTTGAGTGTCTTGAAGTGGCGATCCTTTTTGGCGCGCTCATTCCACTCGGCCTCCAGCGTCTGCAGCGCATGGACCAGATGATAGGCCGCCATGATGGCGTTGGCGCCGGAGCCTGCCTCGAACACATGCACCGGAAAACCGCGAACCCTCAATCGAAACCAGATCACGCCGACCTGCGAGCGCACCATCTTGCCGCCGGTCGGCTCCG
>DAIMKE010000768.1:0-3895 GCA_036721875.1 Bradyrhizobium sp.
CTTCATAGCCCATGCCGCAGCCGGAGTTGACGTAGTCGGCCTTGCCGAATTTCGCCCCGGCGCTGGTGTTGACGACCACGATCTCCAGCGGCAACAGCGTGTGCCCGATCCGCTTCAGCTCCGTCTCGACGTCGTCGGCGCTCACCACGTAGCCGTCGGGCAGATGCCGGAAATCGAGCTTCACGCCGGGCTGGAGGCACCATTCCAGCGGCACCTCGTCGATGGTCCATGACCGTTCGCCGCGGTTCATGGTCGGATGAAAGTGCCAGGGCGCATCGAGATGCGTCCCGTTGTGGGTCGACAGCGAGACCTGCTCGACGGCCCAGCCCTGACCATCAGGCAGATCCTGCGCCTCGAGGCCGTCGAAGAACTGCAGCATGCGCGGCAGGCCCTGTTGGTGATCGATATACTGGATCGTCGGGTGATTGCCGGGCGGATCTGCGGTGGCGTCGTTTGCGAGCGGCACCGAGATATCGATCAGCTTCCGCGGCATGAGCATTCCCTCAAGATGGTCCGGAGTTTCCGGCATCTTGAGGGGCCGCCATTGCCAGCGTCAAGTCACGTGCCGGCGACGTCCCGCCGGCCCGCCAGACCCACATCTTGCAAATTGCGCCAGGAATTGATCGATGCGACTCTTGCATCGATCGATGCCGGATTTGGCTTGGACAGGGAATGCCGCCCGCCCTAGGGACGACATTGGCGCTTGACTTCACACCTGAAGTGGAGCGACCCAAGGCGCCCGCAGCCGCCGACAACGATATAATCAATCCAATCAACCAGGAGGAAAGCCCAGATGAAGACGCTCACCGGTATCATCGCAGCTGCTGTGCTGGCGGTCTCGGCACCCCTGGCGACCGCGCGCGATTTCCGTTCCGCCGACATTCACCCCGCCGACTATCCGACCGTCGAGGCCGTCAAGTACATGGGCAAGCAGCTCGCGGCGGCGAGCGGCGGCAAGCTCGGCGTGAAGGTGTTTCCGAACGGCGCCCTGGGCTCGGAGAAGGACACGATCGAGCAGCTCAAGATCGGCGCGCTCGACATGATGCGGATCAACGCATCGCCACTCAACAACTTCGTGCCCGAGACCATCGCGTTGTGCCTGCCTTTCGTCTTCCGGGATACGCAGCACATGCGCACGGTTCTCGACGGGCCGATCGGCGATGAGATCCTGGCCGCGATGGAGCCTGCGGGACTGGTCGGCCTCGCCTATTACGACAGCGGCGCCCGGTCCATCTACACCGTCAAGGCGCCGGTCAAGTCGCTCGCCGACCTCAAGGGCCTGAAGATCCGCGTCCAGCAATCCGACCTGTGGGTCGGCATGATCCAGAGCCTCGGGGCCAACCCGACGCCGATGCCGTACGGCGAGGTCTATACCGCGCTCAAGACCGGCCTCGTGGATGCCGCCGAGAACAACTGGCCCTCCTATGAGTCCTCACGTCATTTCGAGGCCGCCAAGTTCTACAACATCACCGAGCACTCCCTCGCTCCCGAAGTTCTCGTGATGTCGAAGAAGGTCTGGGACACGCTGAGCAAGGACGATCAGGCGATGGTCCGCAAGGCGGCCAAGGAGTCGGTGCCGGTCATGCGCAAGCTCTGGGATGAGCGTGAGCAGGCCTCCCGCAAGACCGTCGAGGCGGCCGGAGTTCAAGTCGTCACCGTCGCCAACAAGGCGGAGTTCGTCGATGCGATGAAGCCGGTGTACCAGAAGTTCGCCGGGGACGAGAAGCTCCAGAGCCTCGTCAAGCGCATACAGGACACTAAGTAACCACAGCGGCGTCGGGTCCGGAGTCGCCGGCTTGCGGCACCGGCCCCTCGCGAGGGAGCCGCGGGATGACCGACCCACACGTCGCAGAGCACGAGCAGGAGGCGTCGGCACGCCCGTCCACCGGCTTGCTGTCGCGGATCAATGCCCCCGTGGCGCGCGTCGGCATGTACCTGTCCGTGACCGGACTGCTCGTCATCGTGGTCATCGTGTTCTACCAGGTGTTCGGACGTTACGTGCTCAATTCCAGCCCGACCTGGACCGAGAACCTCGCGCTGGTCCTGATCCTCTACGTCACGCTGATCGGCGCCGCCGTGGGCGTGCGCGATGCCGGGCACATCGGCATGGACAGCCTGCTGGTGATGCTTCCGGATCACACGCGGGAGAAGATCGAGCTCGTGATCCACGTCCTGGTCGCGGTGTTCGGCATTGCGATGGCCTACAACGGCTGGATCCTCGGTGCGTCGGTTGGAACCGTGAAGATCCCAAATCTCGGCCTGCCTGAGGTCATCCGCTACGTGCCGCTGATCGCCTCCGGCGTCCTGATCGTCTCCTTTTCAATCGAGCACATCATTGCTCTGTTGCGCGGCGAAGAGGTCGTCCCCTCATGGAACTGATCATTCTCGGCGCGACTTTCTTCGGCTTCCTCATTCTCGGCGTCCCCGTCGCCTTCGCGATCGGCCTCGCGGCGATCTGCACCATCCTCTATGAAGGCCTGCCGGTCGCGGTCATCTTCCAGCAGATGATGTCGGGGATGAACATCTTTTCCTTCCTCGCCATCCCGTTCTTCGTCTTCAGCGGTGAACTGATGCTGCATGGCGGCGTCGCCGACAAGATCGTGCAACTCGCCAAGAATCTGGTCGGGCACATCCGCGGCGGGCTCGGCATGTCGAACGTCGTCGCCTGCACGCTGTTCGGCGGCGTCTCCGGCTCTCCCGTGGCCGACGTATCGGCGATGGGGGCCGTGATGATTCCGATGATGAAGAAGGAAGGTTTCGATACCGACTACGCCGTCAACGTCACCACCCATGCCTCGCTGGTCGGAGCGTTGATGCCGACCAGCCACAACATGATCATTTATGCGCTGGCCGCCGGCGGCAAGGTCTCGATCGGCGCGCTGATTGCCGCCGGCCTCCTGCCGGCGCTCGTATTGATGGTCTGCATGCTTGTTGCCGCCTATGCGGTTGCGGTGAAGCGCGGCTATCCGGCCGGCAAGTTTCCCGGCTGGGCCGAGGTATTCCGCTCGCTCGCGGCCGCGCTGCCCGGCCTCCTGATCGTCGGCATCATCCTGGCGGGCATCCTGTCCGGCGTCTTCACCGCGACCGAATCGGCGGCGATCGCGGTCACCTACACGATTCTGCTGACCTTCCTCATCTATCGCACCATGACCTTGCAGAACTTCCTGCGCGCCGCCGCAAAGGCGGTGAAGACGACGGGCGTGGTGCTGCTGCTGATCGGCGTCTCCACCATGTTCCAGTATCTGATGGGACTCTACGAGGTGGCCGACCTGGCCGGCGCGATGATGAGCAGGATCTCCACGCAGCCCTGGGTCATCTTCCTGCTCATCAACGTCATCCTGTTCGTGCTCGGCACTTTCATGGACATGGCCGCGACCATCCTGATCTGCACCCCGATCTTCCTGCCGATCGCGATGAAGGCGGGCATGGACCCGGTACAGTTCGGCATGCTGATGCTGATCAATTGCGCCCTCGGGCTCAACACGCCACCCGTCGGAACGACGCAATTCGTGGGCTGCGCCATCGGCGGCATCTCGGTGGGCGCGGTGATGCGCACCATCCTGCCGTTCTATGCCGCGCTGATCGCAGCATTGATGTTCGTGACCTACGTCCCTGCATTCTCGCTGTGGCTGCCTCGCCTGTTGATGGGCTACAAGGGCTAGCAGCACCAGGGAGACACTATCAGTGACGGACTATCGCAAGCTCTTCGATCTCACCGGCAAGACCGCTATCGTGCTCGGCGCCGCATCCGGCATCGGCAAGTCGTCGGCCGAGGCCCTGGCCGGGCTCGGCGCCCGTGTCGTTTGCGCCGATCGCGCGCTTGACGCTGCAGAAACAACGGCCGCCGGCATTCGCGACAAGGGCGGCTGGGCGGAGGCAGCAGCTTGCGATGCCG
>DAIMKE010000769.1:0-3893 GCA_036721875.1 Bradyrhizobium sp.
TCGCCATCGCCGCCGCCAGCCTGCCGGCCGCCGGCGCCTAGATTTCCGCCCGACACACCGATCTGGACAAGCCGGCACGGTTGGTGAAATAACCACCCCGTGAAGGCCGTATACACCGAACTCCATCGCAGCCACGATCCGCAATTTTTCCTGGTGCGGGGCGTCGTCAGGCGCACCACCGAGCAGCCCGAGCGGGCCGATCGATTGCTCGCGGGCTTGAAAGCCGGCAAGCACGATCTGGTCGCGCCTACGGTGTTCGGGCAGGGACCGCGTGCGCGGGTCCATAGCGCCGAATATCTTCGGTTTCTCGAAGAGGCCTGGGACGCGTGGGTTGCGCTTGGCGATGCCGGCCCGGAAATGATTGCCAACGTGCACCCCGTGCGCAACGCCGCCACGTACCCGACCCACATCGTCGGCCGCCTCGGCTGGCACACGGCCGACACGGGCTGCCCGATCGGGCCGGGCACCTGGGCCGCCGCGTGCGCGGCGACCGATGTTGCAACGACGGCTGCCCAGCTCGTCATGGACGGCGAAGACGCTGCCTACGCGCTGTGCCGTCCGCCCGGTCACCACGCCTTCAGCGACATCGCGGGCGGCTTCTGCTTTCTCAACAACAGCGCGGTGGCGGCGGCGCAGCTTCGGCTGAAGCACGAGCGCGTCGCGATCCTCGATGTCGACGTGCATCACGGCAACGGTACGCAGGGCATCTTCTATGAGCGCGCGGACGTGCTCACGGTTTCGATCCACGCCGATCCCGTGTTCTTCTATCCGTATGTGTGGGGATATGCGCATGAGCGCGGCGCGGGCCCCGGCCTCGGCGCCAATCTGAACATTCCGCTGCCGAAGGGCACAGGCGATGATGACTACATCAGGGCGCTCGGCGAAGCAGAAAAAACCATCCGTGCCTTTGCGCCGGGGGCGCTGGTGGTCGCGCTCGGCCTCGATGCCTCCGAACGCGATCCGCTGGCCGGACTTGCTATCACGACCGATGGCTTCCGGCGGATTGGTGCCGCGATCGCGCAGCTTGGCCTTCCGACGGTGCTGGTTCAGGAGGGCGGCTATTTGTCCGACATCCTCGGCGCCAACCTCACCGCCGCGCTCGGCGGTTTCGAGGAAGCGCGTTAGGGTCTACTCGATGACGATACGGGGCGGCGGCCGGTGCGCCGCGCCGGTCACGATCGCGGTCCAGACCTCGCGCGCGATTTTGATGTAGTGCCTGGCATGGGTGCCGTCGGGCTCGACCGCGACGATCGGGCGGCCGTCGTCGGAGGTTTCACGAATCTGGATATCGAGCGGGATCTCGCCCAAAAACGGAATCCCGCGGCTCTCAGCCTCCGTCCGCGCGCCGCCGTGACCGAAGATCGGCGTGATACGGTTGCAGGCCGGGCAGCAGAAGCTCGACATGTTTTCGATCAGGCCCAGGATCGGAATGCTCACCTTCTCGAACATCGCAATGCCGCGCCGCGCGTCGATCAGGGCAATGTCCTGCGGGGTCGAGACGATCACGGCGCCCGCCAGAGGCACCTGCTGTGCCATGGTGAGCTGAGCATCGCCGGTGCCCGGCGGCAGATCGACCACGAGAATGTCGAGATCGTTCCACGCCACTTCACGCAGCATTTGCGTAATGGCCGAGATCACCATCGCGCCGCGCCAGATCATGGCGCTGTCTTCCTCGACCAGGAAGCCGATCGACATCACTTTGACGCCGAACCGCTCCATCGGTTCCAGCATGCGCGGGCCAAGCTGCCGCGGCTTGCCGCGCAGGCCGAACAGCTTTGGCAGCGACGGGCCATAAATGTCGGCGTCGAGGATGCCGACCTTCAGTCCCAGCGCAGCGAAGCCGAGCGCGAGATTGCAGGAAGTGGTGGATTTGCCGACACCGCCCTTGCCGGAGGCAACGGCTATGACGTGCTTGACGCCGGGGAGGCCGGCGGCCTTCGACGTCGCGCGCGCTTTTTGATCGGGAGGGGATGCGGACACGTGCTGCTTACGATCCGGGCGGACCGTCCTTCTTTGCTTCGCGCGCACGCAGGTAATCTTCCGTCGACATCACCGGCGGGCGTTGCGGTCCTGCATGCGGATCGAAACTCTCGTTCACCACGGCTTCGACCCGGCAATCCGCGCACATCTTGATGACGTCGAGACGCTTGGCGTTGGCGCCCTGGAACATCCAGTGCTTCTCGCCGCCGAGCTTGGCAAGCACGCGCTCGATCGAGCTCCTGGTGCCGAATGGTTTGCCGCAGGCGATGCAGTTGAACGGCTCTTCCTCCTTGAGCACGCGAAGCGGCGTGTCCCAGGCCTGGAAGTCGAGGCGCGGCTCGATGGTGATCACTTTCTCCGGGCAGGTGGACTGGCAGAGCCCGCATTGCACGCACAGGCTCTCGGTAAAGCGCAGCATCGCCCGATCAGGATTATCCGACAGCGCCCCGGTCGGACAGGCGGTGACGCAGGCGTGACACAGCGTGCAGCCATCGACGTCGAGCTTCACGCCGCCAAAGGGCGCGCCCGGCGTCAGCGGCACGACATCGACGGGCGCAGGCGCGGCATGGTGAAGTTCGCGGAACGTCGTCTCGAGCACGCCGCGCTTGGCGCCGCGCGGGACGAAGCCGGCGGGCTTTTGCGTCGCGATGCCACGGGGCGCGCCGTCGAGCGCGGCGCGCAGTTGATCCGGATCGTCGGTCGCGATGATCCGCACCAGGCCAGCGCCGAAGCCGAGCGCTGCAACAATGCTGTCGGATGTTTCGACCGCGCGAAGCAGCGCGGTAATGTCATGGCGGGGCTTGCCGCGCGTCAGTATAGCGATGCCACAGCCGCCATAGGCGAACGCCGCCGCCAGCATCTCCGGTCCGAGCTGCGTCACTTCGTTGACCTGCAGCGGCAGCACATTTGCCGGCAGGCCGGCGCCGAACCGCGCCAGTGCATCGATGATGTCAGCGCCGTGTTCGCCGTCATGAAACAGCACGACGGCGTCGCTTCCACCGGCCTTGCGATAGGTCTGCAGCAGCGTCCGCAGCCGCCGCATCAGCGCGTCCGCGCTCGGCAATGCGTAGGATGCCGCACCCGTTGGACAGACCGATGCGCATGAACCGCAGCCGGCGCAGACATTGGCATCGATCGCGACGGCGTTTCCGTTTGGCGTGATCGCGCCGGTCGGGCAGAGATCGAGGCAGCGGGTGCACCCGGTGATGGAAGAGCGCGAATGCGCGCAGAGCTTCTCCTCGAAATTGATGTAGCGCGGCTTGTCGAAGGTGCCGACGAGGTTGCCTGCATCCGCGATCGCGCGCTCGACGGCAGCCCTGTCGCGCGGATCAGCGCGCAGATAACCCGGGCGCAGATCATGCGCGGGAAACAGCGGATTGCCGCCCGAGAGATCAAGGATCAGATCGCAGGTCGAGGTCGCGCCGTCGCGTGACGATCCGAACACGAGCTTCGCGCGCGAGGACGGCTGCGGCAGGGCATAGTCGTCGATCGCAAGCTCGAACTGTCCGAGATGGCCGCGGGCATTGCGGATCGTGCCCTTGAGCACCGGGAATTCGTTGGTCCGGCGCGGCGCCACATCGCCGGGCCTGCTGAGCAGAACGGTAATGTCCAGACGGTCGGCAAGGCGCTGCGCCGCCTCGATCGCGACCTCGTCGCGACCGTAGATCAACACGACACCGGTGCTCTCGAGCGTCACCAATGAAATCGGCGGCATGTCTTCGCCCGCCGCGGCAATCAGCGCGGCCGACTTCGGTCCTGCGGCGGCGGCGTCCTTGGACCAGCCGCCGGTCTCGCGGATGTTGACGAAGGTGAGCTGGGCTTGCGGAGAATTCTCCGCGACTTCGCGGAACAGCGGGGCTTCCTGGGTACAAGCGATTGTGATCGGCGAACCGCTGGCAAGCGCCTGCTTGAAG
>DAIMKE010000770.1:0-3887 GCA_036721875.1 Bradyrhizobium sp.
AAATCCCCATATGAGGATGGGTAGAGCGCAGCGAAACCCATCATCTCTCCGCGCACATAAGTCGATGGGTTTCGCTTCCGCTCTACCCATCCTGCGGCATCACGGCGCGGCCGCGTCGTTGTTGACGCGCCGCCGTCGCCGCGTCATTGAAGCGGAGAACACTCCCGAAGACCGGAACGGCTGAATGACCAAGATCGCCTCCAACCTGCAAATCGACTCCGCCCGGCTGTGGGATACCATTCACGAAACCGCCAAATTTGGCGCCAGCCCCAAGGGCGGCGTGCGGCGGCTGACGCTGGGACCTGAAGACAAGCAGGTGCGCGACTGGTTCCGGAAGGCCTGCGAGGCGGCGGGCCTCGAAGTGCATGTCGATACGCTGGGCTCGATGTTCGGCCTGCGCAAGGGCCGCGACATGTCGAAGGCTCCGGTCGGGCTCGGTTCCCATCTCGATACCCAGCCGACCGGCGGCAAATACGACGGCGTGCTCGGCACGCTGGCGGCGCTGGAGGTGGTCCGCACGCTCAACGACGCCGGCATAGAGACCGAGACACCGATCTGCATCTGCAACTGGACCAACGAGGAAGGCTCGCGGTTTGCGCCGGCGATGATGGCCTCGGCCGCCTATGTCGGCGACTTCACCACCGATGACATTTTGTCGCGCAAGGACATCGACGGCGTCACCGTGGGCGAAGCGCTCGACAGCATCGGCTATCGCGGCGACAGCCCGGTCGGCCGGCAGAAATTCTCAGGCTTCGTCGAGTTGCATATCGAGCAGGGCCCGATCCTCGAGGCCGAAAACAAGACCATCGGCGTGGTCGATTCCGGCCAGGGCGTGCTGTGGTACGACGGCAAGATCACCGGCTTCGAGAGCCACGCGGGGTCGACGCCGATGCCGCTGCGGCGCGACGCGCTGGCGACGCTCTCGGAAATCGTGCTGGCGATGGAATCCGTTGCGAAGAAGCACGGGCCGAAGGCGGTCGGCACCATCGGCGAAGCCGTGATCGCCAACCCGTCGCGCAATGTCATTCCCGGCGAAATCGCCTTCACCGTGGATTGCCGCAGCGCCGACGCCGGCATCATGGATATGCTGGACAGGGATTTGCGCGCCGCGATTGCCGAGATCGCGACGCGGCGCAAGGTCGACGTCAAGCTCGACCTGGTCTGGCGCAAGCCGCCGACCCATTTCGATCCCAAGCTGGTGGACGCCGTCGAAAACGCCGCAAAGATGCTCGGGCTTTCGCATCGCCGCATCACCTCCGGCGCCGGACACGACGCCTGCAACCTCAACACCGTGATGCCTGCAGCGATGGTGTTCGTGCCCTGCAAGGACGGCATCAGCCACAACGAACTCGAGGACGCCACGCAAGCCGATTGCGCGGCCGGCGCCAACGTATTGATGCACACCGTGCTGGCTCTGGCCGGCGTCGCATCCTGATTATTGAGTACCGAGGGGGTAGATATGCGTGGAGTTTTCGTCGACGCCAATGAGTCGCTGGCCGTGATATTCGAACGGCTGGAACAGCCCGGCGATCCCAAGGTGCGGGTCAACCTCAATCCCGATATCACCTCGGACCAATACCCCGAAATACTGGACGGGGCCGAGATCGCGATCGTCGACCACACCGCGCTGCCGACCGACGTTGCCAGGAAATGCAAGGGACTGAAGCACGTGGTGTTCCTCGGCACCGGCGCGCGCAGCTACATGAACCCGGAAGAATTGGCCGACCTCGGGGTCGAGGTGCATCTCATCAAGGGCTATGGCGACACGGCGGTTGCCGAATGCGCCATCGCGCTGATGTGGGAAGGCGCGCGCGGGCTCGCCAGGATGGATCGCGGCATCCGCGCCGGCAACTGGCTGCGCGACGATGGCATGCAACTGACCGGCAAGACGCTCGGCCTGATCGGCTTCGGCGGCATCGCCGCTGAAGTGGCGCGCATTGCGCTCGGCTCCGGCATGCGGGTCATCGCCTGGAACCGGTCGGCGAAGAAACATCCCAAGGTCGAGTTCCTGGATTACGACGAAGTGCTGACCGAGAGCGACGTGATCTCGATCCATCTGCTGCTGAACGACGAGACGCGCGGCATGATCTCGCGTGCCTGCATCGAGGGGATGAAGCCCGGCGTGATCCTCGTCAACACGGCGCGCGGCGCCATCGTCGACGAGGAAGCGATGATCGACGCCCTGAAGTCGGGCCAGATCCGCCACGCCGGCCTCGACGTCTTCAACATCGAGCCGCTGCCGGCGGATCATCCGCTGACGAAACTGGAAAACGTGACGCTGTCGGCACATTCGGCGTTCCGCACGCCGGAGGCGAGCGAGAACCTGATGGCGGCGGCATGGGCGCATTGCCGGCGGATCGCGAAGGGGAAGTAGCGGCCCCGGACCGCATGCATTGAACCTGGTGGCGCCGCCCCGCGACAACCGACGGCGCCACGGCACACGGCCGTCCACGAGGTTCACATGCTGTCACTGTTCAGGAAGCCGCCGTTCAATCGAGATAAGCCCGCCTCGCTTGCGGATTCCCATGCGCTGCGGCTGGCGATCTACGAGCGCGAGCTCGGCGAACGCGAACACACGTTCCTCGACCCCGGCGCCAGCCGCATCGACGTGCACGCGTTCGGGCGCGATTTCGTGCCGGATTGCGAGGAAGGTTCGGATGAAGGTTACGTTCTGCTGACCAACGGTATGAGCGAACAGCGCATGGCGGTTCCGGCTCAGGCGGAAGCCAAACGCCGCGCCGAGCTGATGTGGTACGTCCGAGAAGCCACCCCGGAAATCAGCGCCACCCTGCGCTGGCTGGCGACGGTGCCGTTCATTGATAACACCTGGTTCGGATTTGGACAGCGGGTACCCATGCCGGAGCCACCCGTGCCGGGGACAGATTTCAAGACGTTCCTGTTCCTCACCCCGATCATCGTGCCGGACCAGCGCATCGCGGAAGAGCTACTAGTCGCAGGCGATCCCGTGGAAGTCCTCACGGTAAACCTGATCTCCGACCGCGAGTACGCGCTGATCAAGAACAAGGGCCTGGACGCGTTTCTCGATCTTCTCGATGAGAACGACTACCCCGCGATTTTCGATCCGTCGCGAAAGTCGTACCTCTGACTTCCCTTCTCCCCCTGTGGGAGAAGGTGGATCGCTGTCGCGTAGCGGCAGCGAGACGGATGAGGTGTTCTCACCGCGAGTCATGTTTGTTGAGAGAACCCCTCATCCGGGGCTGCGCGCCACCTTCTCCCGCAAGGGAGAAGGGAAGAAGAAGCCTCTGCCACAACACACTCCACCCTCATCCTGAGGAGCCGCGAAGCGGCGTCTCGAAGGATGGCCGCAGCGCATTATGGTTCGAGACGGCGCTTGCGCGCCTCCTCACCATGAGGGTTCGCGTGTCAATCCACCATGTCAGCGACAGCCTTGCCGCACGCCACCGTATCCGCATTGCCGCCGAGATCCCGCGTGCGCAGCGTGCGTTCGCCGAGCGTGCGCTCGATGGCGCCGACGATCGCGGCGGCGGCCTGCTTCTCGCCGAGGTGCTCCAGCATCATCGCGCCGGACCAGATCATGCCGATCGGGTTGGCGATGCCCTGCCCCGCGATATCGGGCGCCGAGCCATGCACCGGTTCGAACACCGACGGGAAATTGCCTTCCGGATTGATGTTGCCCGACGGCGCGATGCCGATGGTGCCGGTGCAGGCCGGGCCGAGGTCGGAGAGGATATCGCCGAACAAATTCGAGCCGACCACGACGTCGAACCAGTCCGGATGCAGCACGAAGTTCGCGGTGAGGATGTCGATGTGGTACTTGTCCCACTTCACCTTTGGAAAATTTTTCGCCATCGCCTCCACGCGCTCGTCCCAATAGGGCATCGTGATCGAGATGCCGTTGGACTTGG
>DAIMKE010000771.1:0-3886 GCA_036721875.1 Bradyrhizobium sp.
AGTGTAGCGGCATTCCGGATAGTTCGAGCAGCCGACGAAGGCGCCAAACTTGCCGGCCTTCAAATTGAGCTTGCCGGTGCCGCAGGTCGGGCATTGCCTGACGTCGCCGCCATCGGCGCGCGGCGGATAGATATGCGGTCCCAGCATGTCGTCGAGCGCGTCGAGCACCTCGGAAACGCGCAGATCCTTGATGTCGCTGACCGCGCCGGCGAACCCGACCCAGAAATCCTTCAGTACCTGCTGCCAGGAAATCTCGTTGTTGGAGATGCGATCGAGCTGCTCTTCCAGTGCGGCAGTGAAGTCGTACTCCACATAGCGCGCGAAGAAGTTCTCGAGGAACGCGACCACGACGCGGCCCTTGTCCTCGCCATGCAGCCGCTTCTTTTCCAGCTTGACGTAGCCGCGGTCCTTCAGCACCTGCAGGATCGAGGCGTAGGTAGAAGGCCGGCCGATGCCGAGCTCTTCCATCCGCTTGACCAGCGACGCTTCCGAGAAACGCGGCGGCGGCTCGGTGAAATGCTGGGTGACGGCGAGATCCTGCCGCTTCAGGGCTTCGCCCGCGCTCATGGCGGGGAGGCGGCGCGAATCCTCGTCGTCGCCGTCGTCGTCCTTGCCTTCCTGGTAGAGCGCGAGGAAGCCGTCGAACTTGATCACCTGGCCCGAGGCGCGCAGATCCAGCACGCGAGAGCCGGCTTTCGCCGCAATATCGACGGTGGTGCGTTCCAGTTCGGCCGATTCCATCTGGCTCGCGATGGTGCGGATCCAGATCAATTCATAGAGCTTGGCCTGATCGGGATCGAGACGGCGGCGCATCTCGGAGGGCCGGCGCGACAGATCGGTCGGGCGGATCGCTTCGTGCGCTTCCTGCGCGTTCTTGGCCTTGGTCTGGTACTGGCGCGGCGCCTCCGGCACATAGGCGTTGCCGTAATCCTCACCGATCACCTTGCGTGCCTGCGTGATCGCGGAGCCGTCGATCTGCACGCCGTCGGTTCGCATATAGGTGATGAGGCCAGTGGTCTCGCCGCCAATATCGATGCCCTCATAAAGCCGCTGCGCGATCCGCATCGTATGCGCCGGCGCAAAGCCGAGCTTGCGGCTGGCTTCCTGCTGCAGCGTCGAGGTGGTGAAGGGCGCCTGCGGATTGCGGCGTGCGGGCTTGGCCTCCACGGTCGATACCGTGAAGTTCGCCGCTTCGATGGCCTTCCTGAAATCTTCGGCTTCGGCGCCGGAGCCGATATCGAGCCGCTGGATCTTCTTGCCGTCGGCGCCGACGAGGCGCGCTTCAAAACTGTCGCCACGCGGCGTCGTCAGCGTCGCGATCAGCGACCAGTATTCGCGCGGCACGAATTTCTCGATTTCGAGTTCGCGGTCGCAGACGAGCCGCAGCGCGACCGATTGCACGCGGCCCGCCGAGCGCGCGCCCGGCAGCTTGCGCCACAGGACTGGCGAGAGGGTAAAGCCGACCAGATAGTCCAGCGCGCGGCGCGCCATGTAGGCGTCGACCAGCGCGCCGTCGATCTGCCGGGGCGCCTTCATCGCATCGGTCACGGCCTGCTTGGTGATGGCGTTGAACACCACACGCTCGATCTTCTGATCCTTGAGCGCGCGCTTCTCCTTCATCACTTCCAGCACGTGCCAGGAGATCGCTTCGCCCTCCCGATCAGGGTCGGTTGCCAGAATCAGGCGGTCGGCGCCCTTCAGGGCCTTGGCGATGTCGTTGAGCCGGCCAGCCGCCTTGGGATCGACCTCCCAGATCATCTGAAAATTGGCTTCGGGATCGACCGATCCATTCTTGGCGGGAAGGTCGCGGACATGGCCGAACGAGGCCAGAACCTCGTAGGAGGCGCCCAAATACTTGTTGATCGTCTTGGCTTTCGCCGGCGACTCCACGATGACGATATTCATGTCATTCCAATGGCTTATGGGAAAAGATAAGGGCGGGTTCCGCGAGACTCGCGGCCCGCCGTGTCGACCCGAACATGGGTGGTGAGGCGGCCCCTGTCAAATCGGCAGATCGTGAGCTGAGATCACACTGATTCGACTTTGTATCTACGGAGTTACGAATTACTTCCTAGAGTTGCGTGTCCAAAGGGAGTATTTCTGAACAATATTGTATGCAATTGGATGCAAATTGTTTGAGCAAGGCTGGGGGCGGCCGGAAGCGCACAGCTTCGGGCAAGGTTCGGACATCGCCCACCGATCAACGGGGTGAGGAGGGCGGCCCGGACGAGGCCGTGGCCTTTATCGCCGAGACTGTTGCCGAGTTGGTCAAGCTGGCCGAACGCCACCGGCTCGAGGTGCTGAGCCATTTGCTCGGAATGGCGCAGCTCGAGGCCGAAGAGCGGCTGCGGACACGGAGCAAGCACAGGCTGTCGTAGATCGTTCAGGCAGCTTCATGCCTTGGCGCGCTTGCCCGCCGGCCGCGGCTTCAGCGCGGTGTCGCCCGCTGCCAACAGCCTTCCGTCCTGTGAATAAAGCTCGAGCTTGCGAACCGGGCGACCTTTTTCCTTGTCGACCAGGATGGTGGCGATCTCGTGCGGCCGTTCGTCGAATTCCTCGCTCCATTGCCGCAACGCGACCAGGATCGGGAACACGCCGCGGCCTTTCGGCGTCAGCAGATATTCCTGATAGGCGCTGCCGTCGGAAGCGGGCGCGGTTTTCAGAATGCCCTGATCGACCAGCGCACGCAGCCGAACCGTCAGGATGTTCTTGGCGAGCCCCAGTTTTTTCTGGAATTCGCCGAAGCGGCTGGTCCCGAACAGCGCTTCGCGGATGATCAGCATCGACCACCAGTCGCCGAGCGCGTCGAGCGAGCGTGCGACCGGGCAGTCGTCGCGTTCAAAGCTTGTCCGTTTCACCATGGGCAGTCTTCCGTTGAAAGGCGGTGATCACGGCCTTGTGTGGTTGCAATATTAAACCGTGTGCCCTAGCTAGGCAACCTAGTTTAATAATGCAACCATCGGAGACGATTCATGAGGCTCGCGAACAAGACGGCGTTGATCACAGGCGGCAACAGCGGCATCGGGCTCGCGACCGCAAAACTGTTCGTGGCGGAGGGTGCCAAGGTCGTCATCACCGGCCGCAATCAGGCGACGCTCGATACTGCGGCCGGGGAATTGGGGCCGAACGCGCTCGCGCTTGCGGCCGATGCGACCGATATCGCGGCGACCGAAGCCGCCATCCGCAACGGGGCCGCGCAGTTCGGCAAATACGACATCCTGTTCGCCAATGCCGGCATCGCCGGCGGCACGCCGCTCGGTGGCTCAACCGTCGAGGCGTTCGAAAAGGTCATCAGCACCAACCTCACGGGCGTGTTCTTCACCGTGCAATCCGCGCTGCCGCATCTCAATGATAACGCCTCGATCATCCTCAACGGCTCTGTCATCTCCGTGCTCGGCATTCCCGGCTACTCGGCCTACGGCGCGGCGAAAGCGGGCGTGCGGGCGATGGCACGGATCATGGCGTCGGAATTGTCGCCGCGCGGCATTCGCGTCAACGTGGTGGCGCCCGGTGCCATCCGCACGCCGATCTGGGGCGCGGCGATCGCAACGCCGGAAGCCGAAAAGGCTTTTGAAAAGCGCATCGCGCTATCGACACCACTCGGCCGCCTCGGCGAAACCGAGCACGTTTCGAAGACGGTCCTGTTCCTCGCCTCTGATGATGCCGCGCATGTGCAGGGTCAGGAACTGTTCGTCGACGGTGGTGCGACGGCATCTCCAAGCGGCGCGCCGATCTATCGGGGGTGATGCGTTGGGCCGGAACGCCCATCAAACTCCCGATCCAGCTGCTGGACGCACATTCTGATTTGGAGCGGCTGCCGCCTGATGACGGCAACCGCGTTTGCTTCAAAACTCAGGCAGCGTTCAGGTCGCCCGCGGCCTTCAGC
>DAIMKE010000772.1:0-3882 GCA_036721875.1 Bradyrhizobium sp.
AGGGCACCATCTACACCGCGGCCGACGAGATTCGCGCCGCCGGCGGCAAGGCGCTGCCGGTGCTGTGCGACATCCGCGACGAAGCGCAGGTGACCGCGGCGATCGACCAGACGGTTGCCGAGTTCGGCGGCATCGACATCTGCGTCAACAACGCCAGCGCCATCAGCCTGAGCAACTCGCAGATGACCGACATGAAGCGGTTCGACCTGATGATGGGCATCAACACCCGCGGCACCTTCATGGTGTCGAAATATTGCATTCCGCACCTGAAGAAGGCGGCCAATCCGCACATCCTGATGCTGTCGCCGCCGCTCGACATGAAGCAAAAATGGTTCGAGCATTCGACCGCCTACACCATGGCGAAGTTCGGCATGAGCATGTGCGTGCTCGGCCTGTCGGGCGAACTGAGATCCGCAGGCGTCGCGGTCAACGCGCTGTGGCCGCGCACCACCATCGCCACCGCCGCAGTCGGCAACCTGCTCGGCGGCGACGCCATGATGCGCGCCAGCCGTACCCCCGCGATCATGGGCGACGCCGCGCATGCGATCCTGACCAAACCCTCGCGGGAGTTCACTTGTCGGTTTTGCATCGACGACAAGGTGCTCTATGATGCCGGTGTCAGGGATTTCGAGCACTACCGTGTAGATCCTTCCGTCGCGTTGATGTCGGACTTCTTCGTGCCCGACGACGACGTGCCGCCGCCCGGCGTCACCGTGCAGGCGCTGCCATCGGCCGGAGGAGCGCAGAAGGCGCGATAGGAGCCTGCCGATGCTCGTTCCGGCGCGGAGCCATTGAACTTGCTGAAATGGCTCATCATCGCGATCGCGATCCTCGTTGCCGCGCTGGTCGTGGCAAGCATCTATTTCCGACCCGATCGGGCCGCACGGATCGCCACTGGCTTTGTCGCCCACAACGTCTGCAGCAAGACCTTCGTTTCGGGTCTCGATCCGCAAACGGCGTTCACCGAGATATCCGATCGCGGTGGAACGCGACGGCTGCGCCACGTGCTCCGATTCCAGGTCGACCGCACCACGAGGACGGTCGATGTATCGACCCTCGGACTATTCAGAAGCCGCGCGGCGTTTCACGACGGGCTCGGATGCGTCGAGTTGTTTGGATCGAAGCAGCCATACCTGCTGAAGGACGACATCGAGGCGCTGAAAGCCAGGACGCGGCCGCTGCTTCCCGAGATTGCCGGTCCGGCACTGGTCGAACCATCCGATCCGGCGTTGAGGACGGCGCTCGATCACGCCTTCGAAGAGCCTGCCACGCCGCCGTTCCGCAGAACCAAGGCGATTGTCGTGGTCCGCGATGGCAAGGTGATCGCCGAACGCTATGCGGCCGGCGTCGGGATCGACACGCCGCTGCCCAGCTTCTCCATGACGAAATCCATGGTCAACGCGCTGATCGGCATCCTCACACAGCAAGGGCTGGTTACGCCCTCGATGCCGGCACCGATACCGGAATGGCGCGGCACCGACGATCCGCGGCGCGAGATCGAGGTGGAGCATCTGATGCGCATGACCACCGGCCTCGATCTGGACGAAAGCTATTCCGGCTTCGGCGGAATGAACCGGATGTACCTGGCAGCCGACATGTCCGCCTATGCCGTGAATGCGAAGATGATCGCGCCGCCGGGCCAGCGCTGGAATTATTCGAGCGCAACGACGCAGATCCTGGCGCGCATCGTGCGCGACGCCGTCGGCGGCCCCGAGCAGACGCTGGCGTTCGCGTGGCGCGAACTGTTCAATCCGCTCGGCATGCGCAGCGTGACGCTGGAGTTCGACAATGTCGGCACGCTGCAGGGCGCCACCAACATGCTGGCGAGCGCGCGAGATTGGGCGAAATTCGGCCTGCTCTATCTCAACGATGGCGTGGTCGGCGAAAAGCGCGTCCTGCACGAGGACTGGGTGGATTTCTGCGCCGCGGCCACGCTCGATACCGACTATGCCGCGGGCTTCTGGACCAATCGCAGCGAGCATCCCAACGCACGGGAACGCGTGCAGCTCGGCATTCCCCGCGACGCGTTCTTCGCAGCCGGCGATATGGGCCAGCAAGTCGTGATCGTGCCGTCGCAGAAGCTGGTGGTGGTCCGGCTCGGCGACAGCGTCGATCCCTCGGGGGATATCAAGGGCACTGCGAGGCTGGTGAAGGAAGTGATTGCGGTAACCCAGCGTTCGTCATTCCGGGATGGTCCGAAGGACCAGACCTCAGATGCGCAATAGCGCATCGGGGAATCTCGGGATTCCGGGTTCGCTTCGCGACCCGGAATGACGGGGCTCAACAATCCCTACCGCCCCACCACATACGGCCCGCCCTTTTCCAGCGCGCGCGCATAGGCCGGCCGGGCGTGGATGCGTTCGAGAAACGCCATCGCTTTGGGATGCCCCTGCTCCAACCCGCCGCGCGCCGCGGCGGCTTCCAGCGGGAAACTCATCTGGATGTCCGCGCCGGAGAATTCGCTGCCGGCGAACCATTCGCTTTTCGCAAGCTCGGCTTCCCAATAGTCCATGTGCTGCTTGAGCTGCGGATTGACCAGCGTAGTCAGTGCCGTATTGCAGACCTTGCGCACCAGTGGGCGCAGCAGCGCCGGTGTGCGCTTGGGCATCAGCGTGAACAGCAGCTTCAGCAGCAGCGGCGACATCGCGGAGCCTTCGGCATAGTGCAGCCAATAGGTGTAGCGCAGCCGCTCCGGCGTGTTCGCCAGCGGAATCAGGCGCCCCTGGCCGTAGGTGTCGATGATGTATTCGCAGATCGCGCCGGACTCGGCGATGGTATTGCCGTTGTCGGTGATGACGGGCGACTTGCCGAGCGGGTGAATAGCCCGCAGTTCCTTCGGCGCCCGCATGTCCGGCTGGCGCTGATAGCGAACGATCTCGTAGGGGACGCCAAGTTCCTCGAGCAGCCACAGCACGCGCTGCGAGCGGGAATTGTTGAGATGGTGGACCGTCAGCATTGGCATTCCTCAGGAGTTGGCGCCGCGTTCGTGCCAGCCGGGCGAGGGAAAGTCGAGACAGCCAAGAGGAGGAGCAAGATTTACCCGGACGATATTGACACATGAATTTATCCGGGTAAAATAAGTTGGCCGAATGCAGAGTATTTCCAATGACTCACCTCTCCCGCCCCAACTTCACAGCTTTCATGGGCCAGCGCCTCCTCGCGGCCGGCCCGCTCGCCGAGGTCGCGCTCGCGGTCATGAATGCCGGTCGAAGGCCAGCAGCGCCGCCGATCGTCATTTTCAGCGACGTCACCGGCCAACCAATTGATCTGGACCTTCGCGGCACCGAGCGCGAAATCATTGCGCGTCTGCCGCAATCGGCCCCGGTTCCGGAAACCGCTGCGGACGAGATGGCCGCGGCAGAGCCGCGCGGACGCGGGCGCCCCAGGCTCGGCGTCGTCGCGCGCGAGGTGACGCTGTTGCCGCGCCATTGGGAATGGCTCGGCTCGCAGCCCGGCGGGGCCTCGGTGGCGCTGCGAAAGCTCGTCGACGGTGCGCGTCGCGCCAGTGGCGATGCGGATCGCGCGCGCGCGGCGCGAGATGCCGCCTATCACTTCATGTCCGTCATGGCCGGCAATCTCGCTGGCTTCGAGGAGGCCTCGCGGGCGCTGTTTGCCGACGACCGGCGGCGGTTCGTCGGCCTCGTCGCCGGCTGGCCCGACGACATCCGCGACCATGTCGTCAAGCTCGCCTTCAGCGACCATGTCGAGACGTAACGGCAATCGACTCCGGCGGACCCTGCATTCTGCAATGCCATGATCATCGTAATACTGTAGACGCGCTGCCAGCCTTGGGCCAAAATATGGCCCAGAGCCTTTTCCGTTCCGATGGAATCGGAACGGGGCTCTGGATTCTTGTTTTGACGCGTTTTCTTGACGCGAACC
>DAIMKE010000773.1:0-3876 GCA_036721875.1 Bradyrhizobium sp.
CTCGGCACCTGGGAATTGCACGGACGCACTTGCGCGCGCATCGTCGAGCAGGCGCTGCGGCTCGGCTATCGCCACATCGACACCGCACAGATGTATGACAACGAGCGCGAGGTCGGCGAGGGCCTGCGCGCCTCGGGCGTGAAGCGCGACCAGGTCTTTCTCACCACAAAAATCTGGCCGTCGCATTTCGCGCCGCACGATCTGGAGCGTTCGGCCAAGGAGTGTCTGGTGCGGCTTCGGCTGACCGAGGTCGATCTGTTGCTGCTGCACTGGCCGAACCCG
Organism: Bradyrhizobium sp.; assembly: GCA_036721875.1. GTDB lineage: Bacteria > Pseudomonadota > Alphaproteobacteria > Rhizobiales > Xanthobacteraceae > Bradyrhizobium. The sequence goes on from DAIMKE010000773.1 coordinate 283, forward strand.
CAGGTGCCGCTGGTGGAAACGCTTGGCGCGCTGGTGCGGGTCAAGCAGCAGGGGCTCGCCCGTCATATCGGCGTGTCGAATTTCACCGTGGCCCTGATCGAGGAGGCGGTGGCAGCTTGTCCGGAACCGCTGGTGTGCGATCAGGTCGAGTACCATCCCTATCTCGACCAGAGCAGGATCGGCGAGGCCTGCACGCGCCACGGCATGGCGCTGGTGGCCTACAGTCCGATCGCCAAGGGGCGCATCAGGAACGATCGCGCGCTGCTGCGGATCGGCGACCGATATCGCAAGTCGGCCGCGCAAGTCTGCCTGCGCTGGCTGGTGCAGCATGGCGTGGCGGCGATCCCGCGCACCTCAAAGCTGGAGCGCCTGTCCGAGAACATCGATATTTTCGATTTCGAACTGTCGGATGAGGACATGCAGCAGATTTCCAGCATGGGAAGCGCCGGCGGTCGGCTGACGGATTTTGGGTTGGCGCCGAAATGGGATTGAGCAATCCTCGCGCCGGAAGCTATGCTGGCGGGGGAGACAATAAGAACCTTCTGGCGCGATGGACCTGCGGCGGATCATACCTTCGGAAATCACCGCATCGGCGATTGCGCATCTCGCGTTGCTGACGTTGCTGGTCCTGTTTTCCGAAGTACAGCCATTTGGTTCGGTGACGGCCGAAGAGATCCCGGTCGAAATAGTCACCGTGCAGGACCTGGCTGAAAAGCAGGAACCTGCCGAACAACAGATTGCCGACAACAAGCCGGAACCAACGCCGACGCCGCAGCCGGATCTTTCGCTGCTCGACAAGCCTGCTCCAACCAGCACGCCTCCGCCGTCAGCACAGCCTCTCACGGCTACACCGCTGCAGAAGCAGGCTGCTCTGGCCCCTCTGGCCTCGGCTCAGCCGCCGGCGGTAGCTCAGCCCAATCCACCGGCGCCGTCGCCTGGCTACAAGCCGCCCGAGCCGGATCTGTCGATCAAATACCAGGTGCTGCTGGGCTTGCCGCCGGACTTGTCGCCAACGCTGCCGCCGGCTCCGCCGCAGGGCCGCGACAAGGCCGATGAAAATTTCGATGCGCCGGCGACGCAGTCGGCCGATATCGCCAGCAACCTGGTCGCGGAATTCCGCCGCCACCTCAGGACCTGCTCGAGACTGCCGGCGTCGCTGACCGGCACCGACGACGTCAAGGTGAAGTTGCGCGTGCTGATGACCCCGGAAGGCCGGCTAGCCGCCGAACCCATCCTGATCGAAGCCAGTGCGTCCATGAAGGGACCGCTATTGATGCAGAGCGCGGTCCAGGCGCTTTCGGCCTGCCAGCCCTATGCCATGCTGCCGATGGACCGCTACGGCGAATGGAGAGTGCTGGATCTCAGTTTCACGCCGCGGGATTTTGGCGCGTCCTGATCGAAGTGCGCACCAGCTGCCGTTGAAATGCCGGCTGGTGGCCTCGAACAACTGCGTCGTACGGATTGAACGCCCACGGCGCACTATGGCAAGGTGACGGTCCCAACAGGATATCGCTCGCACATGTTGAAACTGGTCATCGGCAACAAGAACTATTCGTCATGGTCGATGCGGCCGTGGCTGGCGTTCATTCCGCTCTACACCGACAACAAGGCCGACAAGGACCGGATCCTGAGCTTTTCGCGGGCCGGCAAGGTGCCGGCGCTGATCGACGGCGATGTCACGGTGTGGGATTCGCTTTCGATCATCGAGTATCTCGCCGAGAAATTCCCGCAAGGCCGGCTGTGGCCGGAAGACCGCGCGCGCCGCGCGCACGCGCGCTCGATCTCGGCCGAGATGCACTCCGGCTTCATGGCGCTGCGCAACGAATGCGGCATGAACCTGCATCGGCCGGTCGGTGCGGTCGAACTGTCGGACGACGCGCGTGCCAATGTGACGCGCATTCTGGAGATCTGGGCGGATTGCAACCGGCGCTACGGAAAGGAGGGGCCGTTCCTGTTCGGTGCCTTCGGCGGCGCAGATGCGATGTTCGCGCCGGTGGTGCATCGGTTCCGTACCTATGCGATCAAGGTGCCCGGCGAGGCGCGGCATTATTTCGATGCGATGCTGTCGCTGCCCGCGTTCCAGGAATGGACCCGCGCCGGCCTGGCCGAGACGCTCGTCATCGAAAAGTTCGAGACGGTCTAAATCTTGGAGCAGCGCGCCCCGGGCAGGCGGTTCCGTCCGGCGCCGGGGTGCGGCAAGTGACCGGGGGGCGGGTCCGAATCCGCCACGCGGATTTCCGGGAACCGCCAAGAATGCCGGTTTATCGTCCTGAAAAATATGCAGAATTCGCGTGTTTGCCATGCCTTGATGCTGCTGGCCTTTGCGCCGGCCGGTGTGCTAGGTTGACGCAGGGTTCTCAAATAGGCCGAAAGCTAGCGGGACCGTGAGCACGGCCGGTGTTCTTGCGTGATGGAGAGGGCGTTGAAGCATAAGTACTCCGTTGGAGAGACAGTCTATTTTACTGCCAGCAATGTCGCCCGTCCGGCCGCCAGCGGCACCTATGAGGTGATCCGGCTGCTTCCCACCGATGGCGACGATTGCCAGTACCGGATCAAGAGTTCGACCGAAGCGTTCGAACGGGTCGCCAAGGAAAGCCAGCTCGCGATTACCTGAAACATTTGTGCGCAAGCAGGCCTGTGACGCGGTTCCATTGCGGACGCCGTCAAATGGCCCCGTTCAAGGGACCTTCTGCCGCAAGGCGATGCCGTAAAAACGCATTCGTCTTGCGCCGATCGCGTCTTATGCTGCGTTGAGGAACACCGCGCATGAACTGGGCCTTGCCTGCTTCGCTGGATCAGATCTGGCGTTCACCGAACTTTCCGATGTGGCTGACGCTCGCCGCAGCGGCATTCTTTGGGCTGGTTGTTCTGGTCATGGTGTTGCGCGCCGACAGATCGGTTGCCAACACGACGTTGGCAGTGCTGACATTGATTTCGATCGCTGTCGCCGGGACCATGGTGGTCCAGGGCTTCAGTGCGGGCAGCCGCGCCACGCCGGCCGAGGCCCGCTACGTTCCGCCGGCCAGTGCAGCCCTGCCGCAGCTTTCCTGTATCGACGACCTCGCCGGTGACGCGGTCCTGAGCGCCTGCGAGAAGGCGCTGTTCGGCTCCGCCGAGTCGGCCGCGGCGGCGGTGGCCTACGCGGCCAACCAGATCACGCTGTTGATTTCGCTGGGCGACGTCGCCACCGCCAACAAGGGCGCCGGGTCCGACCTGATGGCGCTGCGCCGCGCGGTGGAGCGCGACCGCTATGGACTGATGGCGTACGTGCTGATGACGCGCGACCGCTGCACGCCACAGGCGTGCCCGCTGTTTCGCTCGTTGACCAGCAAGAACCAGATTGCGGCCAACATGGACGAGCGCGTCTATGAGAACCTGGTCATGCGCTATGCGCCTTCCTGGAACGCGCCGCCGCAGGCTGCCTCGGGACTGCTTGCCGGACTGCCGCCTTCGGTGCCAACCGGCAAACCGACCAACGCCGAATTCCCGACCTCGGCCTCGACGCCTGCGATCAGCATCATGAATCCCGAGCCGCCGCTCGGCGCCGCGCCGAAGCCGCCGCCGGCTGCCACGGCGCCGCCGCGTCCAGCCCCA
>DAIMKE010000774.1:0-3875 GCA_036721875.1 Bradyrhizobium sp.
ATCAATGCCAGTAGAATCTGAGACATCCCGATGCGAAACAGCTCGATTACTGGTCGAGGAACGTCTTTCAGGCGAAGAATTTTCTCTTGAGAGCAGGCGAAGCTTAAAAAGAATCGAGGCAATAGTCGCTCACTGGAAGGTCGACATAGATAACGACGATAGTCGTTTTTTTGAACGAATTTTTGTCACCCTTCCAAACGAGTGCGAAACCTTTAGAATCCTTGAGAAAGGCAACGAAAAACTTCTCAACGAAATGAATGTGGCTGATGGCGTATTTCACAGCGAGTACAGGATGTCCGATGACCTTAAGAGAGTGCATCCGCTCGAAGTGGGACTACGACCCGGAGGCGGAATGGTTAATTACTCTGTTGATGCCGCTCGCGGCGTTGACCTCCACGAAACATCAATTCAATGTTCACTTAGTATTGCAACGCACCCCGTCGAGATAAAATCGATTGTCGCTACTGGCCTTGTATTCGCGACCAGTGCTGAAGGAGGGGTGCTGCCACCGATCCGCTTCTTCGATGGTGAGCAGACGTACACGGTAGTCTGCGACGACATAGAATCTTTGCGAGAAAGACTGCAGCGCCAAATTGATTCTGTTGATCGCGAAAAAGCCTATGAGGTTCTGTGCGCAGTCATCGGACGTGAAAATGCTCTTTGCAAAGACGTCCGAGACAACTTCCGTAATCGCTCGCAACGCGGAATACGCGCCAAGATTGACCTAATCGAGATGTGGATGAAGCCAGGGGATCTAATCACTGAAGAAGAAGCAGCTTACGTCGCCGGACTACGGATCGTAGCTTCCGATCTCCCGCCCCTTGAAGCAATGGCAGAGGCCACTGCGGCCATGCGCCTCTGCTTGGCTAGCTTAGAATGCAAACCGGAGAAGCCACTCCAGGCTTTCACTTGGCGCAGCTCACACAACGACGTAAAGCCTGAATGGTGGAATGCCGCTGGTGAGTCGTCTTTTGATAGTGAAGTGGACTCATGGAATTTTTCACGAGGCCTTGTCAATTTGATCGAAAAAGGGATTGGATCGGTATTGGACCTTGGTTGTGGATCATCAAAACCGGCAATCCCTTTGCTCTCTGCCGGAATTGTGTATGCCGGTGTTGATATTCAGGAGACGGCTGCCGACGAAGCTAATGTGAACTTTGCTCGGATTTTCCGTCGCCGAGCTCGAGAGGACCAGTTCTACCGGGAAGTCCTAGTTGACGACATTTCTCAGGACGCATGGCTGTCACGTTTGGACAGGAAGCGATGGGATGCCGTGGTCGCTAACCTCCCATATCTCCCCGGTCCAGGAGACAAGCTGCCCATCGATGTCAATGGGGGCGATAATGGGTTGCGGTTCATCCCGACTCGGGTTCTCCAAATCGCAGAGGCGGTGAACGCTAACGTCGTCGTAATAAATGTTTCCTCGCTATGCGACCTAGAATCATTTTCAGAAGCCATTGCAGAATTTGGATACGGCACGGAGCACGTGGTCGCGACGGTGGCGCCTCTAGGCGAGTATTCTCAAAGCGTCTTGGACTACCTCGAAGAGCTAGAGTTTCCTCGCCTTTACGGGGTGGAAGGCGATTTGCGTCAGGTGATTTATGCCTTCACCCTAGTTAAGCATGGAGGGATCTCAATCGAAACCGCGATCCACCAGGTCGATAGGGCGTTAAAGCCTCATGCTGCAATTCTGGAAACAATCGTCGAGGGAACTTCAAACTGGAAATGAGTTGCAAAATTGATGAGGACCGTTGGAGGTCCAACAGGGTTGAGATCGGTTCGCTTCTATCGATTACGAATCCCCGAATCTCGGTCCCAAAAGGCTGCTCGGCTTGCTATTCGTCTTGCTTGTTTTCCGGCGCCTGTGTGAACAGAGATTTCGTCTGACCTTGCCCGGCAAGCTAAATTCAGCTTGATGTTCGCTCCGGTCACGACGAGGACCAGAGCGTGAAGCGCAGCCGCTTTACGGAAGAACAGATCATCGGGATTTTGAAGGAGCATGAGGCCGGCGTGTCGGTCGTCGATCTTTGCCGCAAGCATGGCGTCAGCGACGCCAGCATCTACAAATGGAAGGCCAAGTTCGGTGGGCTGGAGGTGTCGGAGGCCAAGCGGCTGAAGACGCTGGAGGACGAGAACACGCGGCTGAGACGGCTGCTGGCCGACTCCATGCTGGACAATGCGGCGTTGAAGGACCTCTTGGGAAAGAAATGGTGACGCCTGCGGCCAAGCGGAAAGCTGTCGCGCATCTCGTGGGTGCCCATGGGATGAGCGAACGGCGGGCGTGCAAAGCCATCAGCTGCTGTTGCATGACCGTGAGAAACCAGACGGCCCGGGAGGACGATGCCAGCCTTCGCCAGCGCATGCGGGCGATCGCCCTGGAGCGCCGTCGCTTCGGCTATCGGCGCCTGCACGTTCTGCTCAAGCGGGAGGGCTATCTGCAACCACAAGAAACTGTTCCGGCTCTACCGGGAAGAGAGGCTTGCGGTGCGCCGCCGTGGCGGGCGCAAGCGGGCGATCGGGACCCGGGCGCCGATGATGGTGCCGATGGCGCCGAACGACCGTCGCTCGACTTCGTGTCGGATCAGCTCACCGATGGCCGCCGCTTCCGTATCCTCACCGTCGTCGATGATTACACCCGCGAGTGCCTGGCGCTGGTAGCCGACACCTCGCTCTCCGGCACCCGCGTTGGCGCGGGAGCTGGACCGGCTGATGATGGAACGCGGCAAGCCGAAGATGGTGGTCAGCGACAACGGCAGCGAGCTCCAGCAACGCCATCCTGACGTGGGCCGATCAGAGCCGCGTCGCATGGCACTACATCGCGCCGGGCAAGCCCATGCAGAGTGCCTTCATCGAGAGCTTCAACGGCCGGCTGCGGGATGAACTGTTGAACGAGACGCTGTTCACGTCGCTGGCCCAGGCCCGCGTCACGCTCCGATGCTGGCAGGCCGATTACAACGATGCACGGCCACACTCGCGACTCGGATGGGAAGACGTCGTCCGAGTTCGCCTTCACCTGTCATCCGCGCCGGGATCTGGCGCAGCGCTATGCCGAGGGCTCCGCGCCAGCTCCCGTCGCTACCACCGCCCAATCGGGCATATCCAACAGCCGGAGCAAACTCTGGATTGGATAAAACTTGGGGGCAAGGTCAGAAACCATGCTGGACACGGCGCTGAAGGATGATTACCGGGCAAGCCGGTTTCCAGACGAGGTCAAGCAACTCCTTGGCGGCTATTTCACTCTCGCTCATGTAACAATCGAACATCGAGAGGGCGTTTAGCATGCCTCCATGCCTCGTCGTTTGATGGTCAATGCGCTCACCATTGGAGTTGATCGGTAGTCAGTTTTGCCATGTCCAAGCACCGCCATAGCGCTTGGACTACGAGAAACCGTTGTAAGCTGCGGGTTAGCAATCTGGTGATGAGAAAGTTGAGTGTAGCCATACGACGCCATGTTCGGTCCGGATCGCCAATCAATCTCAACGAAGGGCTGCGGGACTCGTGTCTCTGACCGGCCGCCCTTCGCACAACCGAAAATTGACAACTTTACGCCTCCGGGTCATCATTCGGGCTGGAGAAGCATTTATGGCGAAGGACAGGAAGCCAAAACCTCGTAAGGGCGCCGGCTCGGCGGCGAGGCCGCCCTCATCCTCGGCGGTGCCGCCGTCCGCTCTTCCTGGGAGTGATCCGCAGAAGGAGCCGTTCACGCCGCGAACGCTGGATCGCACGATCATCGCAATGCCGCTTCTGGAAAAAGTGCGCGACGCCCAGCCAGAGGACGAGTTCGACATCATTATTGACGTCAACCTCGAATATTCAGGCGGCAGGTCCGTTGCGCGCTATACTCTCTGGGAGTGGATCGACGCGCTGCCTGGTGT
>DAIMKE010000775.1:0-3492 GCA_036721875.1 Bradyrhizobium sp.
GACCGGTGTCGTCACCGGCCGCGGCCAGGTGACGGTCCAGGGCGCGAGCCAGTCCGCACCGATGGCGCCCGCAGTCGAGCAGACCTCGTCCGTCAAGCGTGACGACGTGCCCGCGGCCGCAGCCTTGGCGCAGAGCCTGGTCCAGCCGCCCGCGTCCGCCGCCCAGATCGCCCAAGCCCAGATCACCCAAGCCCAGCTTCCGCAAGTTCGCCTCTCGCAAGCTCCAGCCAAGTCAGAGTAGATCATGTCCCCGTTCAGTTCGGCTTCCCGTCTTCGTCGCATCGCGATCTCTGCCCTGCTGCTTGCGACCTGCGCATTGGCGAGCGGCTGCTCCTCGATCGACCGCCTGTCGCAGATCGGCGAGCAGCCGAAGCTGTCGGCGATCGACAATCCGACGACGCAGCCCGGCTACAAGCCGGTGCAGATGCCGATGCCGAAGCCGGAACAGGCCTCCTACAACGCCAACTCGCTGTGGCGGAACGGCAGCCGCGCCTTCTTCAAGGATCAGCGCGCGGCGAGGATCGGCGATCTGCTGACGGTGACCGTCAACATCACCGACAAGGCCAACATCGCCAACGAGACCCAGCGCAGCCGCACCAGCAAGGAAGACTCAGGGATTACCGACTTCATCGGCTCCCAGACGATCACGCAACCGAACAAGATCCTGCCCGGCCGCCTGCTGACGACGGACTCGACGTCGTCGAGCGACGGCAAGGGTTCGGTCAACCGCCAGGAAGCGTTGCAGACCAACGTCGCGGCTGTCGTGACGCAGGTATTGCCGAACGGCAATCTCGTGGTCGAGGGCAAGCAGGAAATCCGCGTCAATTTCGAAATCCGCGAACTGATCGTCGCCGGCATCGTCCGCCCCGAAGACATCCAGAGCGACAACACCATCGACTCCTCCAAGATCGCGCAGGCCCGCATCGCCTATGGCGGCCGCGGCCAGATCACCGACGTGCAGCAACCCCGCTACGGCCAGCAGGTGATGGACATACTGCTGCCGTTCTAGCCAATTCAGAGCTCCCACACCTCGTTGCGAACCTAGGCGCGACGAAGTGTACTAACGCGGCCTCCGTCAGCTCCCCTGACGGAGGCCGTGGTCGTTTCGCCATGGGCCTACTGGGATTTCCGCCTGACGATCTTGACCAGGGTTTCATCGATCCGAGTCTGCCAGCCTGGCCCATCCGCCTTGAAATGCTTGAGAACTTCAGGGCTAAGCCGCAGTGAAACCAGCTTTTTGGTCGGCGCCCTGTTCGGACCGCGCCCCTTGCGCATTGTCGGAAAAACCTCGTTGAATGGCTTCGCTTTCGCAAAGTCGCGCTTGGTCCACTCAGGATTATCGCTCACCGCACGCATATCGCTGGCGGTGTAGCGTTTCCTAGCGACGGTTCGCTTCATAGAGCTCCCTTTCTCTCTTGCTGGCCGGGCGCATGCTGATAATGCTGACAGCTTCCGCGCCATAGACGGCGAAGATCACCGAAATCACGCCTCGAATATTCACGCCGATAGCGCGGTAGCGCTTTCCATGGGCGTTGAGAACCAGTGCTGTATCAAAGAATTTCTCGTTGAGATCGGCGAAGTCCATCCCGTGCTTGTCGAGGTTGGCGATGCGCTTCGGCTCGTCCCAGATGATCTTCATCTGTTATTTTGTCGCTACAAAATAATCGGAAGTCAATAGCGAAACAGCCAATATTCGCGCCGGTTCGCTTCACGCGAACGCGAAACACATCACGACTGGCGCCGCCGCACCATCAACGCGAAAACCACGGCGAGCGCCGACGTCGCAGTGTACATTGCGAACGCGTTCAGGTAGCCGATCATCGCCGCCTGGCGCGCGATTTCCCTGGCGAACCTTGCAAGGCCCGGCACGGTATCGAAGATCCATCCGCCCGTTAGGCCGGGCGTCGTCAGCGCGCGATTGTAGGGCGTGATCATCTCGGTCATGCGGCTGTAATTGGCGCCGGAGGCACGCACGATCTCGGCGATCGACAGCGAGATGAAGAAGCTGGAGCCGATGTTGCGCAGCAGATGGAACACGGCCGACGCCTCGGCGTAGTGTTTCGGATCAAGCGTGCCGAACGCCACCGCCGTGATCGGCACCCAGACGACGCCGACCGCAAAGCCCTGGATCGCGCTGTTGACGACCAGCACCTCCATGCTGACGTTGAGATCGAACGTCAGCATCCACAGCCCTGCCAGGGTTTGCAGGCCGAAGCCGAAGGCCATGCTGATGCGCGGGTCGATCCGGCTCATGAAACCTGCGGTCATGAATCCGACCAGCATGCCGACGCCGCGGCATCCGATCACCTGTCCGACCAGCGCATCGGGAAAGCCGGCCTGCTGCTGCAGCAGCGGCGGCAGCAGCACCATCGGTGTGAAGTTCAGCATGCCGTAGATCGTCACCAGCGCCAGCCCGATCGCATAGTTGCGGTCAGCCAATAGCTTGAGATTCAGGAACGGATCGCGGGTGCTCAGGCTGTGCACCAGGAAGATGTACAGCGCGATAACCGCGATCAGGCATTCGATGACGATCTCCATCGAGTCGAACCAGTCGAGCCGCACGCCGCGCGCGAGCACGAGTTGCACGGCCGCCAGCGCCGTGGCGAGCGCGATGAAGCCGGTCCAGTCGAAGCGCACCTTGGTGAGGCTGTCGTCCGCCGGCAGCGTCCATCGCATGCCGATGGTGGCGCAGACGCCGATCGGCACCAGCATGTAGAACGACCAGCGCCAGCTATGGATCTCTGCCAGATAGCCGCCGATGACGGGACCAAACGCCGGTGCGACCGCGACCGCCATGCCGAAGATCGACATCACCATCGAATGCTGGCGCCGCGGAAACGTATTGAACAGGATCGATTGCGACAGCGGCACGATCGGCGCCCCCGCCCCGCCCTGCAGGATGCGCCAGAGCACCAGCATCTCGAGCGATTGCGACATGCCGCACAACAGCGTCGCCAGCGTGAAGAGGCCGATCGAGTACACGACGACGCGCCTGGTGCCGAAACGCGACACCAGCCAGCCGGTCATCGGCGTCACCACGGCGGTTGCGAGGATGTTGAAGGTCATCACCCAGGCGATCTCGTCCTGGGTCGCCGACAGCGCGCCCTGCATCTGCGGCAGGATGGTTGACGTAGTCAGCAGGGCGGTGCCGTAGAGCGAGGAGCCCAGGACGACGGTCGCCATGGTCAGATAGCGCTGCGCCGGGGGCATGAACCCGGCTTCGTCGGCGTCGATTTCGGCGGAGCTCAAGCCAATATCCCCTGCAGCACGTCCTTGGCGTTCCCTACGGCTTCCCTTGCGGCATCGCGCCGATTATAACCTAGCTTACTAGATAATAACCTAGCTTACCAATTGCCCGGCGGCTACAATTGCGGCCATGCCAAATACCGAAGAATACATCGGCGTCGTGCTCTCGGATGTCGCCCGCCTGTTGCGGACCGAGTTCGATCGCCGCGTGCGCCGTCTCGGGATCACCCGCGCGCAGTGGCTGGT
>DAIMKE010000775.1:3502-3874 GCA_036721875.1 Bradyrhizobium sp.
CCTGCACCGCCGACCCGGCGCGTCGCATTCCGAGCTCGCCGAGATGATGGAGGTCGAAAAGGCCACCGCCGGCCGCATGATCGACCGGCTCGTCGCCAATGGCTGGGTTGAACGCCGCAGCGAACCCGGTGACAAGCGCGTGAAGCGGGTTTACCTGACGCCGGAGGCCGAACGGGTGCACAAGCGCATCTGGCGGGTTGCCGAAAATACCGTCGAAACCGCCCTCGCCGATCTTTCCGCGCGCGAGAGCAAACAACTCTTCGCATTGCTGCAGCGCGTCAAGGAAACGCTGGTCTCGGGCGCCGATGCACCGGCCAGGGGTGCGAATTCCGCTTCGCGCGGGGTGCGCCGCCTCCACGGCAACGGGAGGAC
>DAIMKE010000776.1:0-3873 GCA_036721875.1 Bradyrhizobium sp.
CTGGTTAAACGAGACCTTTTCGGATTCCGACGTAGCCGGATAGAGCGCTACCGGACAGGTGACGAGAGAAAGACGCAGGAAGCCTTTCCAGTTGGCGCGGAGGGCCATGACGGGGGAACTCCATTACTGATGCCGGATTCAAGACGAACGGCCGGGCTTGGTTCCGACATCGCGACCCTTCCAACAGGAGGATTTTTCACGGAGTGGGCTTGAGCGGACTCGACTTCTGTTCTCTTTATGTTCTAATTCAGAATGACCGATCGACCCGCGAGCTGGCGCATGCCGACCCCAAAGCAGATGGAAAAACTGGCCGCTGAAGCCGCCCGTAGGCGGGGCCCGTCCCCGCCGGCTCCGGATGCGTCCCTCCCGGCTGAATACTGGGAATCGGTAATCAAAGACCCTCGCGCCGATGCGACCGGGGCCGAGATGCGGCAACGACGTCTTTCCGAGATTCAGCGACACGTGCTGCGCGTCTCCTGCCGCCGCTGCGAGCGGACCGTGGAAATCCAGACCGCCGATGCAGTCCGATTGTATGGCGGCAACGCGGTTTGGAAGGACGTCGCGCAGCGACTGCTCGACAACACCTGCCAGCAGCGCACCGGAAGACACGAAGAAGACGGGTGCTGGCCGGGATTTGACATGACCTAGCCTGCACCCAGAGTTTGGTCGCGCTTGGATGTCCGGATGGCGCCAAAACACCACCCCACGCCGCTGTCAGGCGGAGACCGAAAGGCTCTGACGAAGGAATTGGGGAAAGCACGCGCGATGACCGGCATTCTGGCTGCGCAATCAGCAGAGATGCGAGCCAAGGGCGCTGCGCTGATCCAGCAGGCCGATAGGTTGCTCTGCGAAAGCTGGAACGAGCGGATGTGGAGCGATGGCGAGCCGATCGACCCCTCGCCAACAATTGACCAGGCTATCAACGGCGGCTTTCCTTGGCTGGAAATCCAGTGTTCGCGTTGCAAGACCCCGAACCACGTCGATCTGGCAGCCCTCAAGCACCCGCCGACCACCTTCGTGCACGACCTTGCAAGCCGTCTGCGCTGCCGCAAGTGCGCCAAGGCCGGGCGGCGGCCCTCCGCGACCTTGCTCCAACTTGGTTGGCAACCGCGTCACCGTCGAGGGGAGGTCTAGGTTGCGATCACGGCAGGAATCATTGACCGTCGTTTCTTCCAACCATGAACGGACGCCCAAGGTGCAGACGGCAACCACCTACCTCGAAACCCTCAATCCCGAGCAGCGGCGTGCGGTCGAGCACGGCCCCGCGGGAGGATTGGCGGCGCCGCCTCTACTGGTGATCGCAGGAGCGGGGTCCGGAAAGACCAACACCCTTGCCCATCGGGTTGCCCATTTGATCGTTCAGGGCGCCGACCCCCGCCGGATCCTGCTGATGACGTTTTCACGGCGTGCCGCGTCCGAGATGACCAAACGGGTCGAAAGGATCGCGCGCAAGGTATTGGGTGACAACGCCGGGATCATGACCGACGCGCTGACCTGGGCCGGCACCTACCACGGCATCGGCGCCCGGCTGCTGCGCGAGTACGCCGAACAGATCGGCCTCGACCCCGCCTTCACGATTCACGACCGCGAAGACTCAGCCGACCTCATGAATCTGGTCAGGCATGAAAAGGGATTCTCGAAGACGGAAAGCCGCTTCCCTACTAAAGGAACGTGTCTCTCGATCTATTCCCGCTGCGTCAACGCCGATCGAGCAGGTCATCGGCACCTCGTATCCATGGTGCGCCGGATGGGCGGCGGAGCTTAAGGAACTGTTCGCGGCCTATGTCGAAGCCAAGCAGAAGCAGAACGTTCTCGATTACGACGACCTCCTGCTCTATTGGGCCCAGATGGTCGGCGACGCCACCCTGGCCGACGACATCGGCGGTTGCTTCGATCATGTCCTGGTCGACGAGTATCAGGACACCAACCGCCTGCAGTCCTCGATCCTGCTGGCGCTCAAACCCGGAGGCCGAGGCCTCACGGTCGTCGGCGACGACGCCCAATCGATCTACTCGTTCCGCGCCGCGACCGTGCGCAACATCCTCGACTTTCCTGGCCAGTTCTCGCCGCCTGCGAACATCATCACGCTCGACCGCAATTATCGCTCGACGCAGACAATCCTCGCCGCCGCCAACGGCGTTATCGGTCTCGCCAAGGAGCGGTTTACCAAGAACCTCTGGACGGAGCGGACGTCTGGAGCCAAGCCGCAACTCGTCACCGTCCGCGACGAGCCCGACCAGGCCCGCTTTATCGTCGAGCGCATCCTGGAGAACCGCGAGTCCGGTACGCTTCTCAAGGAGCAAGCCGTGCTGTTCCGGACATCCAGCCACAGCGGTCCGCTTGAAATCGAACTGACGCGACGGAACATCCCGTTCGTGAAGTTTGGCGGACTGAAGTTTCTCGACGCCGCCCACATCAAGGACATGCTGGCCTTGCTTCGGTTCGTCGAAAACCCGCGCGACCGTGTCGCGGGTTTCCGTCTGCTGCATCTTTTGCCCGGCATCGGCTCCGCAACCGCGCAGCGCGTGCTTGATCGTATGGCGGAGGCCGCCGACCCGATCGTCGCGCTCGCAGGCATCCCGACCCCGCCGCGCGCGGGCGACGATTGGAAGAGCTTCGTCGAGACCTTGGGCAATCTCCGATGTTCGGAATGGCCCGTCGATCTGGAGCGTGCACGCCTCTGGTACGAACCGCATCTCGACCGCATCCATGAAGACGCTGAAACGCGACGGGCTGACTTGCTGCAGCTCGAGCAGATCGCCTTCGGATATCCTTCGCGCGAACGCTTCCTGACCGAGCTCACCCTGGATCCGCCCGACGCGACCAGCGACCAGGCCGGCGTGCCGCTGCTCGACGAGGACTACCTGATCCTGTCGACGATCCACTCCGCCAAAGGCCAGGAGTGGAAGTCGGTCTATCTGCTCAACGTCGTCGATGGCTGCATGCCGTCCGACCTCGGTGCCGGCACCTCGGCGGAGATTGAGGAAGAACGCCGACTGCTCTACGTTGCCATGACCCGCGCGAAGGATGACCTCCATCTGGTGGTGCCGCAGCGGTTCTTCGTCCACGGCCAGCACGCGCAGGGCGATCGCCATCTCTATGCCTCCAGGACGCGCTTCATTCCCGAAAAGCTGCTGGGTCTGTTCGAGCGCACGGCCTGGCCTCTTGTGCCCGCCGGCACCGGGGCGCGTCCCGCCGGCCAAAGACCCAAAGTCGATATCGGCGCCCGCATGCGGGGAATGTGGCGGTAGCCGGGAGATACCGGAATGAGATACTCGCCGCAATGGTCGCCGCATTGCTCGCCAGCGATAGCGGCGGACTATCTGGGAAAGGTTCTAGCCGTGTCGGACGGCGACACCTTCACCATGGAAGCCGATGGCGCCAAGATACGTGTGAGGATCTGCGGAATCGACGCACCCGAACGCGGGCAAGCTGGGTACGGACAGGCCGCCGGCGTGCTGTCGAGCATGATCGAGGGCAAGACGGTCCATTGCCTGCAAGTGGGTGAAGGCACCGTCTGCGACGGGCGGTCCCGACTTACCAGCCGGGACCGCATCGTGGCACAGTGCTTCCTCGACAAGGTCGACATCGCCGAACAGATGACCAGGTCCGCCACCGCGTGCGACTGGCCCAAATTCTCCGGCGGCAGGTACAAGATCAGCGACACCACCTGCTCGCGCAAATAGGATTCGACGCCGTTAAAGGGCCGTTCGTGCGGCCGCCAAAGCAGACGAGACAGCCGTGTGCAATCTCTACTCGATCACCACCAACCAGGCCGCCATCATCGCGCTGTTTCGGGTGATCAACCGGTATGTCGGCAATCTGGCGCCGATGCCCGGCGTGTTTCCCGACTACAAGGCACCGATCGTGCGC
>DAIMKE010000777.1:0-3872 GCA_036721875.1 Bradyrhizobium sp.
CGGCAAGGCCGGCATCGTCGTCGGCGTCACCAGCGATCTCACCTTGCGCTTCAACGCCGTCGAACTCGTGCGCAAGGGCTCCGAGGCGCTCGGCGGCAAGGGCGGCGGCGGACGGCCCGACATGGCGCAGGCCGGCGGCCCCGACGGCGCCAAGGCTGACGCGGCGCTGTCGGCGATCGAACAAGCGATGGCTGGGGCCTGAGTGGGCGGCGCGCCGGACCAGCGCAGGGTCGGCGACCCGGATCTGCGGGACCGGCTTTACGAGTTGCTCGAACACGGTCATTTGCCGCATTCGGGCGGGTCGCGCTTCGCCGCGCTGATCATCGTCATTGTCGTGGTCGACGTGCTGGCGATGGTGCTGGCGTCGGTACCGGAATTCGACACCCGGTTTGGTCTGCTGTTCACCGTCATCGAAGTCGCCGCCGTGTTGGCGTTCGCGCTGGAATATCTGGCGCGGCTCTGGAGCGTGGCCGGACATTCGCTTCGGCACGTTGCGCCGGCGCGGGCGCGGCTCGAATACGCACTGTCCGGCCTCGGCATCATCGATCTCATGGCGTTCCTGCCGTCGGCGCTGGCGCTGAGCGTCGGCGACCGCAAGACGCTGGTGCTGTTCGGCATGCTGCCGTTTCTCAAGCTGGTGCGCTATTCGCCGGCGTTGCGGTCGCTGCTCGCGGCGCTGTATGCCGAGCGGCGGACGCTGCTGGGCTGCGTCGTGATCTTCACCGGCGTGGTGCTGCTGTTCGCATCGCTGCTCTATGCCGTCGAGCATGACGTACAGCCGGAGAAGTTCGGCACCATTCCGCAGGCGATGTGGTGGGCCGTGGTGACGCTCGGCACGGTCGGCTATGGCGACGTGGTACCGATCACGCCCCTCGGCAAGACGGTCGCGGTGTTCGCCGTCATCAGCAGCTTCGTGATGATCGCGCTGCCGGTGGCGATCATCGCCACCGCCTTCGCCGACGAGGTCCGCCGTCGCGACTTCATCGTCACCTGGGGCATGCTGGCGAGGGTGCCGCTGTTTGCGCATCTCGGCGCCTCCGAGATCGCCGACATCATGCGGCTGTTGCGCGCGCGCACCATCGAGTCCGGCGAGGTGCTGGTGCGGCGAGGGGACGCCGCGTCGTCGATGTATTTCATCACCGGGGGTGAGGTCGAAATCGCACTGCCGAACCAGCGCGTGCGGCTGTCCGACGGCACGTTCTTCGGTGAGATCGCGCTCCTGCACCGTACCAAGCGCAGCGGCACGGTGACGGCAACCCGCAAGACGAAGCTGTTGGCGCTGGACGCCCAGGATTTCCATGCCCTGATCGAACGCATGCCGGCGCTGGCCGCCCATGTGAAGGAAATCGCGGAGGCCCGGCTGGCGGACACCGCGGAGGTATCGAAGGGCGATATCGCCGCCGGCGAGATCGCCCTCGCCGAGCGGGACTAGTTGTCGAGATGCGGCGCAACGCCTTCGCGCGTTACCTTGCTCGGCACGACCGGGACGATCTCGAAGATCGTGCCGAGGGCTCTCGCACCATCACAGGCCGGACTGGGATTTCGCAACGAGGCGATCGTTCTGGAACACCGCGGCTACGGCGGAATTGAATGCGCCGGAGCCTTGCCATGTTGCCGTGTAGGTTGTCGAGCGGCGATAGGTGGCTTCGGACGTTTTGATTCCCGTGCAGCCGATGTCCCGAACGATCTGAAAGTACGACATGCCGTGTTTCATGGCCTCGAATTTCGCGAGATCAACGACACAGGGTGGAGGCCCGGCTGGCTTCGCTATGGCCGAGGTCTCGACTGAGCTGGACGTCGATGAATCCTTCCCGGCGCCGCCGCCGACCAGTACGAGAAAGAACAGGCAGACCGCGATACAGAGGAATTTCCACATGGACGTTCTCTTGGACGTTCTCTTGGGCGTACCCAACAGCCCAAGCATAAGGCGCGAAGCCTAAATTAGCCCTCAACATCCAAAGGTTGTATCTCTATGGTGATCGTCCTGTGACCGCAACGATTAGAATTGTCAGGGAATTGGGTGCAGGGCGATCCAACGGCGCGGCCTGCGTTCAACCCTTGCGCAGGAACACGTAGTCCGCCGAGTAGGGGACGCTTTCATAGGTGCCGGACCTGTAACAGGCGCCGCTGAGCTTTCCACCCGCGGTGTTGATCCGCTGCACCGTCGTGGCCTGGCTGAGACCACCGGTGCCGCGCCGGGAAGTCACAACGAGCTTCAGCCAGGGAATGTCGTTGGCGACCATGCCCGGGGCCGTGCCGACGACCTGGCCGACAACCGCACTGCCGTCGCTGTACTCCCAACTGGGCCCGGCAGAATGCCGGCCGACCGTCTTGCCGCTCGAAAGAAGCGTCGCGATCGGCTCGCGAAACGCCCAGGTAAGTGTGCCGTCTGCGCCGGCCTTGCATTCGTAGACCTGCGCGCCTTCGGCATGCAGCGTCAGGATCGCGGTTTCGCCCGGGGCTGCGATTTCCGGGGGAAGCGGCGTCTGGGCGACCGCGCTGACGAGCGATCCGGTGAGAAAGATGGCGGCAAGAATGGCGCTCTTGGGGAACACAGTACGCTCCGTCGTAGGTTTTCGGTCACGGCAAGCCAGCGGGCGGCGCGAATGCGCGCCCGCCCCCTTGCGCAAACGCTTCGCGTTTGTCGCTGGCGATGATGTGGAGGGAGGTTGGGAGGCGGCTTACGCCGCCGTCGCCTTTTCGAGGTTCTCCGCGACCTTGTCGAGGAAGCCGGTGGTGGAGAGCCAGCGCTGCTCCGCGCCGACCAGGAGTGCGAGGTCCTTGGTCATGTAGCCGGACTCAACGGTCTGCACGCAGACCTTCTCCAGCGTGTCGGCAAATTTCGCGAGCTCCGGGTTGTTGTCGAGCTTGGCGCGGTGGGCGAGGCCACGGGTCCAGGCGAAGATCGAGGCGATCGAGTTGGTCGAGGTTTCCTTGCCCTTCTGGTGCTCGCGATAGTGCCGGGTCACCGTGCCGTGGGCAGCCTCGGCTTCGACGGTTGCGCCGTCCGGCGTCATCAGCACCGAGGTCATCAGGCCGAGGGAGCCGTAGCCCTGCGCCACCGTGTCCGACTGTACGTCGCCATCGTAGTTCTTGCAGGCCCAGACGTAGCCGCCGGACCACTTCATGGCCGCCGCCACCATGTCG
This sequence comes from Bradyrhizobium sp., assembly GCA_036721875.1. GTDB lineage: Bacteria > Pseudomonadota > Alphaproteobacteria > Rhizobiales > Xanthobacteraceae > Bradyrhizobium. The sequence goes on from DAIMKE010000777.1 coordinate 3,148, forward strand.
TCGATCAGGCGATGCTCGTAGGTGATCTTCTTGGCGTCGAACTTCGCCTTGAATTCCTTGTCGAAGATGTCCTGGAAGATGTCCTTGAACCGGCCGTCATAGACCTTGAGGATGGTGTTCTTGGTCGAGAGGTAGACCGAATAATTCTTGGCCAGGCCCATATTGAGGGAGGCGCGGGCAAAGTCGGCGATGGAATCGTCGAGATTGTACATGGACATCGCGATGCCGGCGCCAGGCGCCTTGAAGACCTCCCGCTCGATCACGGTGCCGTCCTCGCCGACGAATTTCATCGACAGCGTGCCCTTGCCCGGGAATTTGATGTCGGTGGCGCGGTACTGGTCGCCGAAGGCGTGGCGGCCGATGATGATCGGCTTGGTCCAGCCGGGAACGAGGCGCGGCACGTTGCTGCAGATGATCGGTTCGCGGAACACGACGCCGCCGAGGATGTTGCGGATGGTGCCGTTCGGCGACTTCCACATTTCCTTCAGGCCGAATTCCTTCACCCGGGCCTCGTCGGGGGTAATGGTGGCGCATTTGACGCCGACGCCGACCTTCTTGATGGCGTTGGCGGCGTCGACCGTGACCTGGTCGTTGGTGGCGTCGCGGTACTCCATTCCGAGGTCAAAATACATGAGCTCGACATCGAGGAAGGGGTTGATCAGCTTGTCCTTGATGTACTGCCAGATGATCCGGGTCATCTCGTCGCCATCGAGTTCGACGACGGG
>DAIMKE010000778.1:0-3871 GCA_036721875.1 Bradyrhizobium sp.
CAAACTACTTCGCCGCCGCAGGATATTTGCAACCTGATCGGCTAACGCTCTAGTCCGAACCAGACGGCGGAAAACTCGCGCAGACGGTTGAGCGTCATCAGCATCGTGACCAGGCCCAGCACCAGCGCGATGCCTCCGAGAACATCGAAGCGGTCGCCTGCCGGGCGCGGCGGCGGTGCCGGCATGGCGCCCAGCAGCAACAGCGCCGCGATGGCGATGGGAATCCGGAACAGGAATACCGCGGGCCAATCCCAGATCGCGGTCAAGGCGCCGCCGATCAGAGGACCAAGCATCAGGCCCAATGAGAGCATCATCGTATAGATGCCGAGCGCCCGGCTGCGCCGCTCCTCCCCATAGAGCGCCGTCACCAGCGCCGCGCCACAACTCAGCACCAGCGCCGCGCCGATACCCTGCAGGAAGCGAAACACCAGCATCGCGCCGTAGCTCGGCGCCCAACCAACAAGAAGCAGCGCCACCGCGCTCCAGATCAGGCCGATCCGGAACACCAGCGCATGACCCACGGTGTCACCTATGCGGCCGAGCGCCAGCAGCAGGCTGGCGTAGGTCAGCACGTAACAGATCACGACCCACTGGATATCGCCGATCGCGAGGCCAAATCCCCGGGTGATGGCGGGAAAGGCAATGTTCACCGACGTGTCGAGCTGCGTTGCGGCCGTTCCCAGCCCGATCATGGCGACCTGCCACGGCCTGGAGTGGAGCAGTCGGACGGATGCTCGGGGAGGATCGCGTTCGGTGTTCGAAGGCACGCCAGAACCCGCGGACTGCTACATCGGCGCGAAGGCGATTGCGCCGTCGCCGTCGACTTCGCGTTTCAGCCGCCCGGTCGAGGCGAGCATGTTCAGATGGGCGAGCGTTTCGCCAAATGCCTGGCGCGGATTGGCGTACAGCACCCGCGGGAATACTTCCTGCGCGATTGCAAAGGCGGTGGTCCTGCCGCTGATGACTGACGTCACGTCGTCGAGACGGGTCAGATGATGCTCGCGCAGCTGGGCAAGCCGCGCGTGCAGGCCGTAAAACGGCAGCCCGTGCGACGGCAGCACCAACGTATCCGCGGGCAGCGTCTCGAGCCGCGCCAGCGCATCCAGATATTCCTGCATCGGATTGGCCTCCGGCTGTGCCGAGGGCGTGATCACCGATGGCGTCATGTGCGACAGGATCTGGTCGCCAGCGATCAGGATATTGTCGCTCTCGCAGAAGAACAGCGCGTGCTCGGGCGAGTGCCCGCCTGCCGTGATGACCCGCCACTCGCGTCTGCCCATCGCGATGACGTCGCCATCCCGAATGCGGGTGAATTCCCGCGGTGGCCGCAGACCGAGATACTTCGAACGGCGCTGGGCCTCCATCAGCCTGGCCGCATCGTCGTCGGATGCGCCGTTTCGTTTCATGAAGGAGGACAGATGATCGTCCGGCCCTTCCTCGCGCTCATGCCACGTCTTCCAGCCGCTGAGCCATTCGGCCAGCGGCATGCGCACCGTGCATTTCATCTCTTTCACCAGGTATCCGGCGAGGCCGTAGTGATCGAGATGCGCATGTGTGAAGGTGAGGTTCTGCAACGGGCGGGCACGCAGCAGCCCCCGCCATAGCTTGTCCCAGATCTCGAAGGTGTCGTCGGTGTTCAGGCCGCAGTCGACCAGCGTCCATCCCGACCCGTTGTCGAGCAGCCAGCAATTGACGTGATTGGGCGCCGTCGGCATCGGAAGCCGGACCCAGAACAGTCCCGGCAGCACATCAGTCAATTCACCGTAGGACGGCGGACGCGGGACCGTGAATTTCAGATCGTCCGACATTTGTTTCCCACCCCGGCGGCGTTCAGTGCCGCGATTTCAGGCCGGCGCCCCGGCATGCGCGTTTGATGCAAGCTTACGCGTTTTGGTCGGGCCTTCAACGCTGTGGAGATCGTTATGCCCCCCGGACAGGGCAGGGCAGCAATAATCTTCTGTTTATGCGCTTGAGTGGGAGCCGGTTTTCCTGGAGAACGTCAGCCCGCGTCCCGCGACCCGGTCGTGCGGAAGCCTTCCGAGAGCTGCTGGGCAAGAACAGTAATGGACGCACTCACCCCCGATTCCGGGCTCAAGCCGGAAGCTGATCCGGAGCGGGCCCTCGACCGGCGGGCGCATCGCAATCTCCTGCTTCTGGCATGCTGCCAAGCCGTCGGCCAGTCCTGCAACACCATGATGTTTGCGGCGACGGGGCTGTCCGTCATCACCTTCTATCATCGGCCCGATCTCGCCAACCTGCCGGTCACGATGCAGCATATCGGCGTGATGATATGGGTATTTCCGGCGGCGCTGTTGATGCAGCGGGTCGGACGGAGCATCGGCTTTCGCGTGGGTTCGTTGTTCGGCATGGCGGGCGCCACCATCATGTGTGTCGGGCTGTATACGGCCAACTTCCTCGTCATGTGCGCCGGCGGCCTCATCCTCGGCTATGCGGTCGCGTGCCTGCAGATGTATCGTTTCGCCGCCGCGGAACTGGTCCCTATCCATTACCGCGCCAAGGCGATTTCGTGGGTGACCGCCGGCGGCGTCGCGGCCGCCGTGATCGGTCCGAGCCTCGTGCGCGTCACGCACGACCTGACGATGCCGCTTTACCTGGCGACGTACGCCGCCATCCTTGGCCTGCACGTCATCGTGTTCACGATCATGTCCTTCATCACCTTTCCCTCGGTTGCGGCGTCGGCTGCCGCCGCCGGCCCGACCGAGGCCGCTGCACCGCCGCGTCCGCTGCTCGTGATCGCCAGCCAGCCGCGCTTCATTGCGTCTGCAATTGCCGGCATGCTGGCGTTTGGCACGATGTCCTTCATCATGAGCGCGTCGCCGCTGGCCATCGTCGGCTGCGGATTCCCGCATGCAGAGGCCCATTGGGTGATCTTCATGCACGTGCTGGGCATGTTCGTGCCGTCCTTCTTCACCGGCAATCTGATCAACAGGTTCGGCGCCACCACCGTCATGTCATGGGGCGTCGTGCTGATGCTGGTCGGTGTCGTTGCGGCGCTGGCAGGCATGACGGAATGGAATTTCCGCGTGGCGCTCACGGTCAACGGCGTCGGCTGGAATTTTCTGTTCGTCGGCGCAACCGCGCTGGTGACGACGTGTTATCGCCCCAACGAGCGCGGCAAGACCCAGGCGTTCAACGACCTGCTCGTTTTCAGTACCACCGCGACGTCGAGCTTCATGGCGGGATTTCTGCAGCATCGGTGGGGCTGGCAGCCCCTCAACTGGTTTTCCGTGCTGTTGATGCTGGTTGCCGCCGCGGCGGTCATATGGCTGCGCTACCAGCGCGCATCGCTAAGCCCCGTTCGCTAACGAGGATAGGGAAGGCAGCCTCGGTGAGCGGGCGGCCTTCGAAAATCGCCGGCTCGGGTGTCCTGTTCCTGACGCTATTTCTTTCGTTCCCACTGCATGAATTTATCAAGCAGCGCGTCCGGCTTTTGTGCCGCATTCCTCGCGTCAGATTCCTGGCCGTCGTTCGCCTGACTTCTTTGAAACTGCGAGAAGCCCTGCAGCAGCGCCTTGGAGTCTCCGGATGTCACTTCAGCCGGCGTTGCCTGTGCGGGCGTGGAAATGGAAACGGCGAGTTCGGAAGGATCGGTTCTTGACGTCGGGCTCACGTTGAACAAAGCCAGCGCCACGACGGCGGCAACACCAATCGCCGCTGCAATCCCACCGACGGTGGCAAGCAGCACCCGCCTGGGCCGGCGTTCGTGAGCGAGTTGGGATTCCAGCGGACGGGAGAATTTGGTGAAGGCCTCTTCGCGCATCTCGTCAAACCGGGACAAGGAGGCTGGAGCAAACTGGTCTGCTCTCGGCTGCGGCGTCGTGCCGGATCGCGGGTCTGCCGTGCCGCGTAC
>DAIMKE010000779.1:0-3869 GCA_036721875.1 Bradyrhizobium sp.
ATGCGGGACCGAAAACCATATAAATTGGCCCCTGCAACATAACAGTTGCCGGGTCGCGCGGAGCCTGTCATCGGGCGCGCATTCGCGCGACCCGTTGGCTCGCCGGGACGACGGGTATGACCCAACCGAATCTTAACGGTTCGTTGATATATCCAACCATCGCCGCAGCCTCGCGGCGCGTTTCGGGGATGCTCCGTCTTGGCCGTGCTGGATACGCAATCCGCAACCACTGCGCCTGCCGGCGTGATCGCGCGCCTGCGCGCCCTGCTGGGCGGCTCCAGCGAGGCTTCCGTCACCAGGCGGCTGGCCGGCACCGTCTTCATCATCCGCGTGCTGAGCGCAGCCCTCGCCTATTTCGCGCAGATCCTGTTGGCGCGCTGGATGGGCGGGTCGGACTACGGCGTGTATGTCTATGTCTGGACCTGGGTATTGCTGCTCGGCAGCATGATGGATTTCGGCATCTCGGCGTCGGCGCAGAAAATCATCCCGGAATACCGGACCAGCGGCGAGCACGCGCTGCTGCGCGGCTTCCTCACCGGCAGCCGCTGGATGACGTTTGCGGTTTCGTCCGTCGTCTCGCTGCTGCTGGCCGGCCTGGTGAAGGTGCTGTCACCCTGGATCGACGCCAACGCGGTCGTTCCGCTCTATATCGGCTGCCTCACGCTGCCGGCGTTCGTTGTCGCCAATACCCAGGACGGAATCGCCCGTTCGCATGACTGGATGCGGCTTGGCCTGATGCCGCAATTCATCGTGCGGCAGTCGCTGATCATCGGGCTGACTGCCGGTGCCGTCGTGCTCGGTTTCAATCTCGGCGCCACCGCCGCGATGTGGGCCAGCGCCGCCGCGGTGTGGATCGCGATGATCGGCCAGATGATCGTGCTGAATCGCAAGCTCGGCGGCCACATCGAGCCTGGCCCGAAGGCCTATGATTTCCGCGGCTGGCTCGCGGTCTCGCTCCCGATCCTGATGGTCGAGGGCTTTTATCTGCTGCTTTCCTACACCGACGTGCTGGTGCTGCAGCAATTCCGCTCGTCAGAAGAGGTCGGCGTCTATTTCGCGGTCGTGAAGACGCTGGCGCTGGTGTCCTTCATTCACTACGCGATGGCGGCAACGACCGCGCATCGCTTTGCCGAATATCACGCGCTCGGCGACAAGGCCCGGCTCTCGGCCTATGTCGCGCACGCGATCCAGTGGACGTTCTGGCCGTCGCTCGCCGCCACCATCCTGCTGCTGGCGCTGGGCAAGCCGCTGTTGTGGCTGTTCGGCCCGCAATTCGTGGTCGGCTACGACATCATGTTCATCGCGGCGATCGGCCTGTTGGTGCGCGCGGCGATCGGCCCGGTCGAGCGGCTGCTCAACATGCTCGGCCACCAGCACATCTGCGCCATGGCCTATGCGCTGGCCTTTGTCATGAACCTCGTGCTGTGCCTGCTGCTGGTGCCGCGCTTCGGCGGCCACGGCGCGGCGGCAGCAACGTCGATCGCACTCACTTTCGAGACCGTTCTGCTGTTCTGGATCGTGCGCCGGCGCCTCGGCCTGCACGTGCTGGCGTTCGGGAAGCGTCGATCTGAAGCTCGATAGGGCAGCGGGCGCGCAACGCGCGCGTGCCTGCCCGCGCCAGAAATCGGCGGCCGCCGGCGTCCCCCGCTACCTCCCGCTCCACGGCGCCCCGCATCTGCCTCATTTGAGGCCACAGGACGCCGCTATCGTCGATGAACAGACTTGTGGGGAAACACTCGGCGATTCCCGTGCTCGTGAAACCTACTTGGGTCGGCTTCTCGCCATAGATAGGATGAATGCCCCGACCGGCATTGCCATCCGGAAGTGAACATTGGAACCAGGATCTGATCCCGGAAATGATTGATCCGCTTTACGTTGCGGCCGGCTTTGGCGTCGGCCTGCTGGTCGGAATGACCGGCGTCGGCGGCGGATCGCTGATGACGCCGCTGCTGATCATGCTGTTCGGCATCCATCCATCGACGGCTGTCGGCACCGACTTGCTTTACGCCGCTGCCACCAAGACCGGCGGCAGTCTGGTGCATGGTCTCGCCCGAAGTGTTCATTGGCCGGCGGTAATCCGCCTGGCCAGCGGCAGCATCCCCGCAAGCATGGTCACGCTGCTCGTGCTGTGGCAGGTCGACCTTAACGGGGAGTCCGCGCGCAGCCTGATCAACCTGGTGCTGTGCTTTGCGCTCTTCCTCACGGCAACGTCGCTGATCTTCCGCAAGACGATCATGGATCGATATCGCCGGCGTATGGAGCGGATCGATGGCGCGACGACGGACCGGGCGACAGTGGCGGTCGGCGTGGCGATGGGCGTGCTGGTCTCGATTTCGTCAGTCGGCGCCGGCGCAGTTGGCGTCACAGCACTGCTGCTGCTCTATCCGCGGCTGCCGATGGCGAATGTCGTCGGCTCCGACATCGCTCATGCCGTGCCGCTGACACTGGTGGCAGGCATCGGCCACTGGGCGCTGGGTTCAGTCGATTGGGCACTGATGGGCGTGCTGCTGATAGGCTCGTTGCCCGGTATCCTCATCGGAAGTTACTGCGCGGTCCGGGTACCGGAGACCGTGCTGAGGCTGGTGCTGGCCTCGGTTCTGATTTTGGTCGCCGGCAAGCTCGTCGTCAGTGAGTTGCACTTGTCGCCGGAGAGCGTGGCGGCCTTTGTCGGAAGCGCTACGCAGTAGAGCGCTCCCGATAGTCGGCAGTCGCTACTCCGCGGTCCAGCCGCCGTCGATCGAGTAGTTGGAGCCGGTGATCTGCGCGGCGTCGTCGCTGCACAGAAACAGCGCCAGTGCGGCGACCTGGTCCGAAGTCACGAACTCCTTGGTCGGCTGCGCGTCGAGCAGCACGTCCTTGATGACCTGCTCCTTGGTCATGTTGCGGGCTTTCATGGTCTCGGGGATCTGGTGCTCGACCAGCGGTGTCCAGACGTAGCCCGGGCTGATGCAGTTGCAGGTGATCTTGAAGGTCGCAAGCTCCAGCGCCACCGTCTTGGTCAGGCCGGCGATGCCGTGCTTGGCGGAGACATAGGCCGACTTGAAAGGCGAAGCCACCAGCGAATGCGCCGATGCGGTGTTGATGATGCGGCCCCAGCCGCGCTTCTTCATGCCGGGCACGGCGGCACGAATGCCATGAAACGCCGATGACAGATTGATCGCAATGATCGCGTCCCATTTCTCGATAGGGAACTCCTCGATCGGAGCGACGAACTGGATGCCGGCATTGTTGACGAGAATGTCGACCGAGCCGAAGGTCTTCTCGCCGAGCGCGATCATTTCGGCGATCTCGGCGGGCTTGGTCATGTCAGCAGGCGAATGCACGGCACGCACCTTGAAATCGGTCTCGATGCCGGAGCGCTCGCGCTCGATATCAGCCGGCACGCCCATGCCGTTGATGACGACGTTGGCGCCGGCACGGGCGAAAGCACGCGCATATGCCAATCCGATGCCGCTGGTCGAGCCGGTCACGACAGCGTTCTTGCCTTTTAACGTACCCATTTCGTCACTCCTGCTTGCCTGCGGGGGTTTGGGAAGGGTCCCCCGTCATATCGTAAGCCACCATAGTCTGTCCGGACTGCGGGCGATCCAGCACATCCTTGTGACGCATCGACTCGTGAACGTCGCGGACGCCCGCGTTCCAGTGTTCGAGCATGGCGACGTGTGAAAAATCATAATCCTTCGACGAGGATTCGTAGTTCTTGCTCTTGTAGATGAGATGCACGACGGTGACCGTGTTTTCCTCGGCCGCGTTGCAGAGGTATTCCACCGACGGATCGCTCTTGAGATAATCGGGCAGTTTCCCGAGCAGATCGCGCAGCGCCTTGCGCGCGTTGTGCACCTGCTTGTTCTTGTCGGTGTTCATGCGGG
>DAIMKE010000780.1:0-391 GCA_036721875.1 Bradyrhizobium sp.
GCATGGACACCGCCGTGTTCGGTGTTGCCAGCGCGCTGGCGCTCGCCGGCATGATCATGGCCGCGCGGCTACCCTTGAGGTTGGCCAATTTGATGACTTCTGCCATGCCGTGATTTTCGACCTGAGAAATGCCGAGGCGATCTGCCGAGCAATGGAATCGCAAGCCGCGGTTCGCTGCAGGCTCTTCGGCAGATTTGACCCCGACCAAGCCCAAAAGCTACAGCGGATCGTCGGCGTGCGTCGCGCAAGGACGCCTTCTGCAGCCGGAGCAGGCATCAACGGCCATCGGGTGTTCGCACGCCGAACCAGGAATCCCGAACCTGGTGATAGTGCACCGATGGATCATAGACCTCAGTGGGGAGCCCGAGAACGTCAGGAGCGAGCCGGCCAA
>DAIMKE010000780.1:401-3869 GCA_036721875.1 Bradyrhizobium sp.
CCGCCGCAAGCAGCGCATACGAGGAAACCACCCGCTCCCGTTGGATCATGATCAGGGCGACCCGCGCATTCAGCAGGTCTTGTACCGTGAGCAGCTCGAGCGTGCTGCGCTGGCCGGCACCGAACTCGCGTCTCACCGATTCGAGTGCGAACTCGGCCGCTCGCACCTGAGCTTGCGCCGAATCCACGCCGTGAAGGCACAAATCAGATCGGCATATTGACCATGGCGCGACAGTCGCGTGCGCAGTCGCGGCAGAGCGCTGCGCACCGCATCATCTGCTCGTCTCCAGCGATGGCCTCGCAATCCTTGGCGCAGGCGTCGCATAGTTGGGCACAGGCGCCGCAGATCGCTCCGTGTTGCGGCGACCGGCGCTCAAGGGAGTTGGCGGTCGTTTGGCACATCTCGGCGCAGTCGAGCAGAAGCGCCAAATGCGCTGGAGCGACGTGGGGTCCGCCCTTCTCGGTACAATATCGCGCCGTCTGGAGGCACATACGATGCGACTTGATGCAGATTTCGATACAGCTCTCTCGAGTCATTGTGTCCTGTCCCATGCCCGGCATATCCATACCGGGCATACCCGGTCCCTGAGCCCGGGCGAGCCCGGCGGAGGCGGCCAACACGACGCATGATCCCAGGACTTCGCGACGATTCCACATGTTCAACTCTCCTGCGTGAATAGAAGATTAAGCATGGTTGAAACTAACGCATCGATTCACGAGCGACCGGAGTGAACGAGCCGCGGTTATCGTGCACTTTACTTGCTGATCGGGCCTCGAGCAGATGACGGTAGCGCGAGTCCGCGCATGACAAGCCGGGCACGCCCAATCCACAAGACAGCAAATGCTGCCAAATCTCTTCTGCGTCGTTGGCAAAGCGAAACAGCGCGCAGTCGGACTTGTCGACCGTGCCGCTGGCTATCAGCGCATCAAAGTTGATCGCCGCGCGCCAGTAAGTTTCGTCAAACAGCACGATAGGGATCGGCGGCGACTTGCCGGTCTGACGGAGCGTCAGAATCTCGAACAGTTCGTCGAAAGTGCCAAAGCCGCCGGGGAAAGCGACCAGGGCATTGGCGCGCATCGCGAGATGCATTTTGCGCATTGCAAAATAGTGAAATTGAAACGTCAGCCCGGGAGTTGAGAAGGGGTTCGGCGTCTGCTCCCTCGGAAGCCTGATGTTGAAGCTGATCGAGGCAGCCCCGGCGTCATGCGCGCCGCGATTGGTCCGCCTCCATAATGCCCGGCCCACCGCCGGTCGCAATCACGTTATCGCGGACACCGCCGTTGTCAGTCAGAGCGCCGCCCCGTTGTGAGGCAATCAAGCCGAATTGACGCGCTTGTTCATACCAGACGGCGTGCCTCCCGGGCCCGTTCTGCCGCACGCGCGCCGATCCAAAAACCACGATCGTCGATCGCACGCCCCAGGCGCGTAGCGCTTCCTCAGCCTTGGCATATTCAAGCAGAAAGCGCACGCCGCGCATGGAATCGCCAAGCAGAAAGTCCTGGTCCAGGGCGGGCAGGATATTGGAAGCGGAATCCTGCTGGGCGGAGTTGGATTTGGCCGCGTTGTGTTGCGAAACGACGTCAGAGGGGACGTTGTGTCGCGAATGATCGTGGTCCATGCCGGCTTTCTTTCGCAAAAGCCTGTCTCGGCCTTGGCCGAGACAGGCCGGAATCTGCGCACTATTTGCAGCCGGAATTCTGCGTCTGGGTTTGGCCCTGGCCACACGGGGCCTTGCCCATCTGGCCCTGCATCGGCATGGCATTGCGCCCTTGCGTTGTCTGGTCGGTCCCTGCCCCAGAAGGCTGGCCGGGCTGGGCCTGGGTGGTCGAGGGGTTGCCGGACGGTGCATTCCCCATCTGGCCGTGTTCTTTCTGCATCATCTTATGATTCTGATCCTGCATCATGCGGCCGTGCTCCATGCCTTGCATCGGCATGGTTTTGTCGCCTTGCGTCGTTTGGTCAGTACCTGCCCCAGAGGGCTGGCCGGGCTTGGCTTGCGTGGTCGACGGCGGGTTGCCGGTCTGCTGGGACTGGGCCAGCGCCGCGCCGACGGAAAGTGCCACGGTTGCGGCAATCGCCGCAGGGAGTGTGATCTTTGAGAAGCGGTTCGACATGGGGATATCCTGTTGCTGGATTGACGGGCCAAGCGGGCCCAAACACATACGACGCTAGGTTCTTCCGGCGCCCGTTGGGTTGATGCAGATCAACAGGGGTCCATGACAATTCTGCAACCAATCTCGAGACGCCGATGGCGGCGATTGCGGCGGGGCTCTTCGAAACGAGTTGCACGCCCTCGTCGCTCCGGGTGAAACTTCAGGAGAGTATTGGACGGTGATCGGGTGGGCGGCCGCAAATCGCGCATTGATGTATGCGGTCAAGCAGGCGGACCGCAGCTCGTTTGCCCCGCTTCTCGGTGGGTTGTCGTTTGCCGCGACGGTCACAATGAGCATCCCGGTCGAGCTTATCGTGGTGGCGGGAACACTGGCCTCCAGACGGGGATGGGTCGGGATTGCAGTGTGGGCTGCGGCTGGCAGCGCCCTGGCGGCCACCGGCCTCTATTTTGCATTCCATCATCTTGGCTGGGGTCTGTTGGTCAAAACCTATCCGGATCTTGCGCTCACCCAGGCCTGGCGAAAGGCCGCGATGTTCCTGTCGCAATATGGGGTCGTGGCGATATTCATGGTGATGGCGCTTCCACTTCCCGTCCCAAAGCTTCCGCTGCTCGCGGTCGCCGGAATCTATCGACTCCCAGTCCTCGATGTGACGCTCGCGATTTTCTTGGGCAAGCTCGTCAAGTATCTCCTGTACGGTTATCTTTCGATCCGGTTTCCCATTTTCTTCCGCCAATTGGCGCATCGTGGTCACTAATCCAAATCCAGTGGCCATTGCCACAACGGAGCGGCACCAATGCACGGCGAACGGATGCTGGACATGCTCGCAAGCATTTGGAAGGTCCAATCCGCTAACAAGAGCAACGCAGGAACGAGTCTTCGCGGCAGGATCGACACATCTCGAGCAATCGTTGCCTGAGCTGGCCACGCGCGCGATGCAGCCGAACCGTCAGGGCATTGACGGTGAGGCCAAGGGCCGCCGCCGCCGCAACCCTGTCCTCGCCTTCAAGGTCAATCCGGCGGATGAGTTGCGCATACTCCGCCTTGATGGCCGGCAAGATCACGTGAACGCACTCGCATGCTGCGGCCTCGACATCATCACCTATCGGGTCAGGGTCTTGCCGCTGTAGCAGGAGCGCGGTTTCGTTGCGGCGACGCGACGCCTGACGCCGCTGGTGATCGGCGATGGCAGACGCGATGATGCGGCTGAGCCAGCCATGGACCGCATCTTGGTCGCGCAGGTGTTCGGCTTTGTCGATCGCGCGAAGAATGGCTCCCTGCAGGACGTCCTCGGCATCAGCAGCATTCCCGAGCCGGCGGACAAGATGGGCTCTCAGGCGATCATAGCCCCGAGATA
>DAIMKE010000781.1:0-3864 GCA_036721875.1 Bradyrhizobium sp.
CTGACGCAGATGTACGCGCAACGCTTCGGCTCGTTGCCTGTGGCACATCGAACCGGCGGGCTTCTCGATACGATTCAGGACGGTGTCACGGGCGTGCTTTTCGGCGAACTCTCGCTTGGCGGCCTTTTGCGAGCAATCTACCGCTCGCTGGACATCTATCATTCGCCTGTGCGGCTGAAGGCCATGCGCAAGGCCGCGATGGCCCGCCCCGCCGGCTGGAATGACGCCGCGGCAAATTACGCGGGCATCTATTTCTCAACTTTGATTACGACCCGAAGCGGCACGCCAGCCATACCCTCCGGAAATTGATTCATAAGAGCGCGCTTTAGGCAGGACCGGCCTGCACCCTGACCTCCCTCGATCAAGCCGTCGTATGGGCCGGGCGCAACGCTTCCGGTTGATGTGTACCGTGTCGCGAGATACCGGCGAGCCTGGTACGCTTCAGCATCAGGGCGTTGATCGCGACCAGCGCCGAGCTGCCGGACATGGCGAGTGCCGCAATCTCCGGACTGAGCAGGAACGGATAGAAGACGCCCGCAGCCAGCGGAAAGGCGATAACATTATAGCCGACCGCCCACCACAGATTCTGGTGCATCTTGCGCAACGTGGCATGCGACAGCTCGACGGCGCCAACCACGTCATACGGATCGCTTTTCATCAACACAACGTCGGCACTTTCGATGGCGACGTCGGTCCCGGCGCCGATCGCAAAGCCGACATCGGCCTGCGTGAGCGCCGGTGCGTCGTTGACGCCGTCGCCGACCATTCCGACCTTCTTGCCTTGTGCCTGCAGCTCCTTGACCTTGCCGGCCTTCTGGCCTGGTAGGACATCGGCCAGCACGATATCAAGGCCGAGGTCGCCTGCAATCCGCTGGGCCGTGCCGGCGTTGTCTCCCGTCAGCATCGCGACCTGAACCCCACGCTCGCGCAACTTGGCGACGGTTGCCTTGGCGGTTGGCCTCGGCGCGTCGGCAATCGCGATCAGCCCGATGATCTTGCCGGCGCGGGCGACGTGAACGACGGTACGACCGCCGCCCTGCAGCCGCTGCGCCTCGGCGGCGAGTTCGCCGAGGTCGAGCTTCTCGGTGTCCATGAGCCGGCGATTGCCAAGGAACACGCTATCGCCGTCGACCATAGCCCGCGCCCCCATGCCTTCGATGTTCTCGAATCCCTTCTGCGCCGGCACGGTGAGGCCTTGCGCGCGCCGCACGATGGCCTGTGCCAGAGGGTGGTCGGAGCCTTGTTCGACCGAAGCGGCAGTCACCAGGACCGTGTCGACGGTCGCACCATTGGCGGTCACCACATCGACGACCTCCGGCTGGCCGACGGTGAGCGTTCCGGTTTTGTCGAAGATGATGACGTCCAGCTTGGTCGCGTCTTCCAGGGCTGCGGCATTCTTGAACAGGATGCCGTTCATCGCGCCGAGGCCGGTGCCCACCATGACCGCCATCGGGGTTGCGAGCCCAAGCGCATCGGGGCAAGCGATCACGAAGACGGTGATCGTAAGCGTCATTGCAAACAGCAGGGGCTGACCGACCCACAGATACCAAACGGCAAACGTGAGCAGACCGATCGCGATCGCAGCAAGGACGAGCCATTGCGAGGCACGATCGGCCAGCAACTGTGCCGGCGCTTTGGAGTTCTGCGCCTCCTGGACCAGCTTGACGATCTGCGCCAGCGCCGTATCCGCTCCGACCTTGGTCGCGGTGTAGCGGAAGGTACCGCTCTTGTTGATCGTTGCACCGATGACGTTGTCGCCGGGCTTCTTGCCGACCGGCATCGACTCCCCGGTGAGCATCGACTCGTCGACCTGCGAGCTGCCTTCCTTCACGATGCCATCGACCGGGATCTTGTTGCCGGGCCGGATCACCACCGTGTCGGCGACGAGGACTTCGGCGGTCGGAATCTCGACCTCCTGTCCATCGCGCAGCACGGTCGCCATCGGTGGCGCGAGATCTAACAGTGCGCGGATCGCTTCCGATGCCCCTGCCCTTGCCCGCATCTCAAGCCAGTGGCCGAGCAAAATGAAGACCAGGAGGACGGCCGACGCCTCGTAGAACTGATCGCCTTTGAAAAAGAAAGTCGCCCCGACGCTGAACAGGTACCCGGTGCCGACGCTGAGCAGCACCAGCACCGCCATGTTGAGAACGCCGTTGCGCAGCGCCCGAATGGCACCGACGACGAACGGCCAGGCCGGATAGATGATGGCCGCGCTTGCCAAGAAGAACAGCAATACGTTGAGATCCAATCCAAACGGCGGCTTCAGGCGGACGAAGTCCATGCCCATCGGCGAATAGAGAAAAATCGGCACGCTGAAGACGAGGCTGATCCAGAAGCGGTTGCGCATGTCGCGCACCATGGCCTGCATGCCCATGCCGGCGCCGTGGCCCATCTCATGGGCCATGTCGTGCGACATCGCGGGCGCCGGGGTGGCGCCACGCATGTGCGCAGTATGTGGCCCAAGGGGTTTGGGCGGCGGCATTCCTGCACGGCCCGCGCGATCCATGCCATGCTCGGCATGTACTGCGGGTTGGATCGTGACCGGGGGCTTTTTGCAGATATGCTGCGGCAACACTTCGCCGCGGCAATGAAATCCGCACTGGCTGATTTTTGCCCGAAGTGCATCCACCGTGGTGACGGTTTCGTCGTACTCAATCGCGGCATCGTTCGTAGCGATGTTGACGGAGACCGACTGCACGCCCGGCATCCGCTTGAGCTGGCTCTCCACCCCACGAGGATCGAGAACGGACAGCATGCCACCGACTTCGAGAATGGTTGTGTTCATGCGCGGTTCCTCTCACCACGTTCGGCACTTCTCTTGACCGACCTCGCGCCGCGGTGCGAGGCATGGAAGGCGATCACTTCTTTCCGCCGCCGCCACAGCAGCAGCTATCGGCAGCCTTCGCCGGCTCCGAAAGTTCACGGGCAGCCGGCGTGCTCTGCTCGGAAGCTTTGTTCTGGGTCTCAGGAGTTGCTTCGCCCCCACAACATCCATGGCTCGATTTACGTGGAACAGTGGATGTCGTTTTCAACGTCTCGGCAGCCATGGTTCTTCTCCTTCTCAAGCTTCAGCACGCGTCATCGCGCGCAACGGGATTATGTTTCAATATTTGATAGCCGAGATCGGGGCTTGATCCATATCAATCGCACGCCCGTCCTCCGATGGCCGCAGTGGCGAGACGGACAGCGTTGGCCCGCCAGAGCGCGCTTCGATCGCCGAGCCCGACCGCTCAGCTGCGATGCGCATCTCCAGCAGGTTTGCCGGTCTTGTTGGCGTAACGCCCAGGAGCTGCATGGAATTTCTCCTACAGTACTTGGAGCAGAAACAATAGATCTGGCCTTGCCAAACCTCGCGTCCCGCCGCCTGTTCGCTGTCGATCGTTATACGGCAGACTGGATCGGTGACTTGCATCTGCGTTCACTCTTCTTCAGTGGAACACCATGCCTTGGATGTGGAACCCGGCGTCGACGTGCACCACTTCGCCGGTGATGCCGGTCGTGTAGTCGCTTGCGAGCAACAGCGCCGCGCGCCCAACCTCGCAAGAGTCCACCGTGCGATGAAGTGGCGCCTTGCGGACGGTCTCGTTCAAGAGCTCGTCGAAATGCTCGATGCCGGATGCCGCACGCGTGGCAACGGCGCCGGCGGAAATCGCGTTGGCTCGGATTCTCTTGAGGCCGAGCTCATGGGCCAGGTAGCGCACCGACGCCTCCAATGCCGCTTTGACGGGGCCCATGACATTGTAGTGGTCGACCACCTTTTCGGCGCCATAGAAGCTGAGCGTCGTCAGGCTCCCGCCCTTGTCCATCAGCGGCTCGGCGAGCTGCGCCATGCGGATGAACGTGTGGCAGGAGACAAGCATCGAC
>DAIMKE010000782.1:0-3367 GCA_036721875.1 Bradyrhizobium sp.
TGTCGATGGCGACATGGACGGGAATACCGCTTGATCAGGCCCTCAAGATCGACACCGAACGGGGGCAATACGAATTCGATTACAAGCAGCGCATCAGCACCGCTCACTCGCTCATCGCGGCCGAACAGACCGCACAGATTTCCTGGCCTGCGGACATCCCCGAGCCGACCGCTGACCGCGACAGCTTGGGAGATGTCCAGCACAAGACGATGTTCGACCTCGTCTCGTTTGCCCTGGCCTTCGCGCTGCTGCACGAATTCCGGCACGTCATGTATTGCGCCGACAAGAGCGCACCGTCGACGCTGCCCGCGGAGGAAATCGGCTGCGATAACTGGGCTCGCGAGTTCATGACGAGCGGTCTCGCCGCCTACGCGAAGGAGCATGGGCACAATTACGCCCAAGAACAGCAGAAGCGCGCGATGGGAATAGCGCTCGCCGCCGTGATCATTCATGCGATGACGCCGACCCACGCACACTGGGGCAATCGGCAGTATCCGCCGATCGCTGAACGGCTGACAGCGATGATCGCCGGCTACAATCTGCCCCCGGGCTCGTCGTTCTGGCCCTTCACGGCCTGCCTTCTGATCGCACTCATGGGGCAGGAGAACCGGCCGCTCGACATCGTCGCGCATTCAAACCAGGAAATGGTCGAGGCCATGCTCGACCGGCTCCGTTGACGCTGCACGGAGCCGCGACA
This sequence comes from Bradyrhizobium sp., assembly GCA_036721875.1. Lineage (GTDB taxonomy): Bacteria > Pseudomonadota > Alphaproteobacteria > Rhizobiales > Xanthobacteraceae > Bradyrhizobium. The sequence continues at coordinate 698 of DAIMKE010000782.1, forward strand.
TGCCGGTCTATTTCCTTGGCGAAGATGAAAACGGATGCTCCCCGATCAAGATCGGCGTGGCGAAGAACATCGAGGCGCGCCAGCGCAACCTCCAGACGGGAAATCCTTTGGAGCTGCGGCTGCTCGGGTGGATCGACGCGACCGACGCCTTCCAGCTTGAACGAGAGCTGCACCAACGTTTTGGGTCGACCCATGTGCGTGGAGAATGGTTCGACATCGAGCCGGGTGACATTCTGGCCATTCTCAAGCACGCCGGGCGCGATGGATTTGTCGCCAAGAACGCAGATGCGTTCCAGATCATCGGATATGATCGCGACGCCATCCCCGAATATCTCGGCGTGTGGGAATGGGCCGATCTAGAGATCGACGAGTGCTGCCCGTTCTGCGGATGCCTGCGCGGCATGCATTTTCAGGAAGCCTCGCAGATGTACCATTGCATCCGATGCGACACGCTGACCGACTTTTCCGAGCTCGATCCGCATGACGAGCTTCCGGAGAATTGAAACCTGAACAGCCTTGCGATGGGCTGAGCTGGCAGAGCCATTTTGCTGTGTCGACCGGCCGATCCCGATAGACGCAGTACCGGCTCTACGCTTTTGAGGGGGAAAGCCTTCCCCTGCGCCCGTGCCTCACGTCTCGGTCGATCCTTTCTGCGAGGACACCCGCCAGCACCGAACAAATGCAAGGCTCAGCGCACCTGTCGCACTGACCGCATGACGCTCTCTGCGACGCTGAGGCTCAAGCCCATATCAAGGCACAGCTTGAAGAATTCCTCCGACGCGTCAGAGACATCCAGGCGATGCCGCCGCGTTAGCTCGCGCGCGAATTTCCCGATCGGAACGACATCGCTTGATGTCACCCATTCCGGGTTGCCGACCTTTGCTTCGAACTCCGCAATGACGTTATCGGGAAGCTCAGAACCGAACAAGAAATATCTTAAATACGGAATGAAGTGAGGATGCGTAAAGATTTCCGATCCGGAGCACCCGTTGCGCTCGAAAAGCCCTTTTCGGGACGCTTTCACCCTGCCGAAATTGTACTGGGGATCGTTCCAGTAACTCAGCCTTTGTGACGGCACCGCTTTGCGCTCGTTCAGCGAACGCAGGAGCGCCAGAATTGAATCTTTGTTTGAGTTGTAAGCGGCGTGGCCGTCGGCGTGATCGCTGTGCGTCACACGAAGATCGATCCGTTGAAGAAGCTCGGCTTCACTCGGGTTAAGATCGATGTGAAATTTCTTCACTTTATCTTCTCTCGCTGGCGCACTGCTCGTCGCGAAGCATAGCCGATTCTTGACGAACCCGCTGCTGACGGTAGCAATGCTCTAATGGCGAGATAATCTGTTCCACGGCGTGAGGTGGCAGTATCAACTCGCAAGCCCGCCATGCCGACAAGTCACTCAATCAGGATGACCGTGCATTTTGGATTGAAACTCCTATTTTGGCGTGTCACCCACCCTCTGCCGGTTGAAATCCGAAATCGACTAAAAAGTCCGCGCGCTGACCGACTGGCCGCTCGCCAGCAAGAAGCGTCACGCGGCAAAGATAGCCGAACATGAAGGTCGATCGCACGTTCAACCGCACCGTCACCGCATCGTTGGGCGCAATCTTGATCGGTGCCGCGAGGATCTTGACGATCGTTTCCGGTTTCGGTCCCAGGTCGAATTGCACGGTGTCGACCGGCGACAAAGGGCCTGATTCAAGCACGCTAAAGGCGCCTACAACTTCCAAAACCTCCAGGCGCACAGCAGTAACGACCTGTGCGCGATCGGTGTTGACCACCGAGAGGTTGAGAACCGGTTGCACCCGATGCGTTGCGAGAAGCCGGACCGCTTCATTGAGCCGTGCGTCGGCCGCGGGAAGCAGGCTTGCGCCGGGTGGGATCAACTGATCCGCGAGCCTGACAGCTTTCTCCAGCCTGTTCTTTTGACGCGAAACATCTGCGTCTCCCGCCCTCGGGTATACGAGACGGAGGAATGCTATGCCGAGCTGACCATCGTCATCTGGTGTGACGGGCAAGAGCTCGCGCAAAGTCTGCCCAGAAGCGTTTGCCTCCTTCAAGGCAACGCGAATGCGGCTGCCGAGCGCTTCGAACATCGACCATATTCGAACGCGCTTGTCCCGCTTGGTCGCGTCCGTCTCGTCGAGAAAATCAGCCTTCCCCATATAGGCTGGACTGTTCCCTTCCTCCCCTGCGCGCAACGTGAACAGAATGATGTCATAGTCGAGTTCCGGCCATAGATAGTACCCGACTGGATATTCAGCGGGGTCCTTGTATCGGGCGGCGATCGACGCAATCGGCGCGGTTATCTTGCGCGCAAGATAAGGAGATTCGCCTGCTGCCAGCGACAAAGTCGTTGAAACCGCCACAGGCGATGTCGAATCCGCGATTTTGCCGGGAGAAAGCCAGGCCGCCAATCGCTGCGACCACGCCGGTTGCCAAGCAACGAGCGCTATCACGCCCAGAACCAGCAATAGATATTTCAGGCGGAAGATCGATAGAAGTTGAATCCAGACCCTTGGCTTTTCGGGGTCTGCGCTGGCCGGAACGATCAGGCCGTCCACCAGGAACGGCACCCAATATTTTCGGCAAAAGTCAGCGTTCAGAAAGAAACCGTGGCCTGCATTGTTGTGCCACCTGTCCTTCACCAAAGGCCGCCGGAAGCCGTACGTG
>DAIMKE010000782.1:3377-3857 GCA_036721875.1 Bradyrhizobium sp.
CCCGCCGAGCCATAGCCCCAGGTAACGCTCTCTGCAGTCGCTGGCCAAATATCTCGCGTCCCGACCTCATTGAGAATTGGTGGTTCAAACCGCTGAAAAAATTGTTCGAACGGGAAGCCGTAGCGCACAACACTCCCGCAAAAGATAATCTTCTGAAACTTGAGGTCGAAATTCTCCTGAAGAATATGGGAAACCACGTAGGTTCCAAAACTATGCGCAATGACGGAAATCCGCTCAGCGCCCGAGGTCTCTTTCGCAATTCGGATTTGCTTCAATACCTCTTCAATGGCCTGCCGCCGGAAATATCCCAGTGGAAGAAGAAATCTAAACAGGTCGAAGCGGCCATAGTTGGTGAATTCCACTTTGAAGCCAGCATCAGAAAGCGTTTTACCGACGGTTTCGTGCCAAAGAGCGAAGTCCCGAATTCCGTGCACCAAAATAACGACTTCCGGGACGACGGCCTCTAGGCCTATGACGGAG
>DAIMKE010000783.1:0-3854 GCA_036721875.1 Bradyrhizobium sp.
CCGCCGAGGCCGCCCCGGATCTAACCATCGCCCTGGTTTCGAAGGTCTACCCGATGCGCAGCCATACGGTGGCGGCGGAAGGCGGCTCGGCCGGCGTGGTGCAATCCCATGACAGCCTCGACAACCATTTCAACGACACCGTCTCGGGTGGCGACTGGCTGTGCGAACAGGACGTCGTCGAATATTTCGTCGCGCACTGCACGCGTGAAATGGTGCAGCTGGAGCATTGGGGCTGTCCGTGGAGCCGCAAACTGAACGGCCAAATCAATGTCCGCGCCTTCGGCGGCATGAAGATCGAGCGTACCTGGTTTGCCGCTGATCGCAGTGGCTTCCATATTCTCCACACCCTGTTCCAGACCTCGACCCGGTTTCCGGCCATCAGGCGCTTCGATGAATATTTCTGCGTCGATCTTCTGGTCGACGACGGGCGCGTCCAGGGTGCGGTGGTGCTGTCGCTGTCGACAGGCGAGTTCACCGCCATCCATGCCCGCGCCGTGGTGATCGCGACCGGCGGCGCCGGCCGGGTGTTCCGCCAGAACACCAATGGCGGCATCGTGACTGGCGACGGCATGGCTCTGGCCTACCGGCACGGCGTGCCGCTGCGCGATATGGAATTTGTTCAGTATCATCCGACCTGCCTGCCCGGCACCGGCATTCTGATCACCGAGGCATGCCGTGGCGAAGGCGCTTTCCTGCTCAATAAGGAAGGCAACCGCTACCTGCAGGATTATGGGCTGGGGCCAGCCGAGGCCAAGCCGCGCAATAAATACATGGAGCTTGGGCCGCGCGACCGCCTGAGCCAGGCGTTCTGGCATGAGCAGCGCAAGGGCCGCACCGTCGCCACGCCGCAGGGCGACGCGGTGTTGCTCGATATGCGCCACCTCGGGCCCGCCAAGATCAGGGAAAGGCTGCCTCTGATCGTCGATCTGGCCAGGGAGTTCATGGGGATCGACGCGACGACAACGCCGATCCCGGTGCGCCCCGCCGTGCATTACACGATGGGCGGCATCCTGGTGGATATCCGCACCGCCGCGCCGCTCGCCGGTCTGTTCGCTGCCGGCGAGTGTTCCAGCGTCGGCATCCATGGCGCCAACCGGCTCGGATCCAACTCGCTCGCCGAACTCTCGGTGTTCGGCCGCGTCGCCGGCGAGCAAGCCGTCGAATTCGCGCGCGGCAGTTCGGCCCCGCGCCGCTCGGACCAGGCGGCAGCGGTTGAAGCGAGCGCCTTGGCGCTGCTCGATCAGAAGGGCCGCGGCGAGCATCACGCCGCGCTGCGGGCCGAGATGGGCGCCAGCATGGAGAAGGGCTGCGGAATCTACCGGCTGGGAACGGAGATGCAGGAGACCTGCGACACGCTGGCGGAATTGCGCCAGCGCTATGCCGGGATCACGCTGCAGGACAGGTCGCGCGCCTGGAACACGGATTGGGTCACGGCCATCGAACTCGGCTTCCAGCTCGACGTGGCGCACGCGATGGCGCATTCGGCTTTGGCCCGCACCGAATCCCGTGGCGCCCACCAGCGTCTGGACGGATTCGAACAACGGGATGACGCCAATTTTCTGCGCCACAGCCTGGCCCACTATCAGGGCACAGCCGCTCCCACGATCAGCTACGCGCCAGTGACCATCACTAGGTCACAGCCCGGTAGCCGCGCTTATGGCGCAGCCGGCGAGCACGAAGAGGCCGCGCACAAGGATGCGGTCTCCGCAGTCGGGCATCCGCCAATATCGGAGGATACAGCGCATGTCTGACGCCACGATTCCTTCGAAGAGCATTGAACTGCGCGTGCTGCGCTACCGCCCGGCGTCGGACCGCGAACCGGTTCTGGTCAGCTATCGCGTCGCCTACTCCGACGACATGTCGGTGCTGCAGGCGCTGCAATCCATCAAGGACACCCAGGACGGCAGCCTGTCGTTCCGCTGGTCGTGCCGGATGGCGGTATGCGGCAGCTGCGGCATGATGATCAATGGCGAGCCGAAACTGGCCTGCAATACCTTCGTTCGCGACCTCGCGCCCGACGCCGTAATCATCGAGCCGCTGCAGAATTTCCCGATCGAGCGCGACCTCGTGGTCACCGTCGGCGATTTCGTCAAGAAGATCGAGAGCATCTATCCCTACATCATCCCCAAGGTGGCTAAGCCGGTCGAGGACGGCGCCTACCTGCAGACGCCCGCGCAGATGGCGGCCTATGAATCGTTCAGCGACTGCATCAATTGCATGCTGTGCTATGCCGCCTGTCCGCAATTCGGCGCCAATCCCGATTTCATCGGTCCCGGCGCGATGGCCTTGCTGCAACGCTACAACGGCGACTCCCGCGACGGCGGACGGCAATTCCGCCTCGACCAGATCCACGGCGAGGACGGGGTGTGGGCCTGCACGGCGGTCGGCATCTGCTCCGAGGTCTGCCCCAAACAGGTCGATCCCGCCAACGCCGTCAATCAGAACAAGACCAATAGTGCGCTCGATTTCTTCCTGCATTATGTTCAGCCGCGGAGCCAGCCATGAGCGAGCGACGCCCGTTCCACCGTCCACAGCCACGCCACTGGTGGGCCCATAAGCCCTATCTTGCCTACACCGTGCGCGAACTGTCCGGCGTTGCCGTCGCGGTCTATGGCGCGATCCTGCTGGCGGGTCTGATCTGCCTGTGGCGCGGGCCGGAGGCCTACGCGGTCTATCGGCGAATCCTCAGTAGCGATGCGGCTTTTGCGGTCCATCTGGTTTTGCTCGCTGCAATGCTTTGGCACGTCCTGACCTGGTTCCAGATCCTGCCCAAGACCATGCCGAAGCTGATCCTGCGGGGTCGACCGGTGCCGCAGCGACAAGTGACCGCGATCGCGCTGCTGGTCGCAATGGTCTGTTCCGCCGCTCTGCTGGTTGTTGTCGTCGCGATAGGAGTCACGTCTTGAGACCCACCATCCTGCATCACCCGGCGCCGAAACGGTCCGTTGCGCCGGTCTTCTGGCTGCTGTTCGGCGCCGGCGGCATGTTGTCGGCCCTGTTCGGCCCGGCCCTGATCATCCTGACCGGATTCATGCTGCCGCACGGCTGGGGCGTGCCGGCGAGCTTCTCCGATTTTCCCCACGTCCTCGCCTTCGTCCGTCATCCGATCGGCAAGCTGGTGGTCCTGGCGGTGATTGCGCTGTTCTTCTGGCATGGCGCCGAACGGCTGTTTCTCACCCTCAAGGATATGCGCGCAGGCCCGCCGCTGCTGTTGCGCCTCATGACCTACGGCGTCGCAGCCCTGCTGACGCTAGTGACCATCGCATTGCTGCTCGCGATCGGCTTTTGACCCGCCTCGCAACCCATCCTATTCCCCGGAGGACATGCATTTGCTCGACCTATCCTCGTCACGGCTGACTGCTGCTCCGATCCCCGACTATCTCCGTAACGTCTATACCTGGGCCTATCTCACGCCCTGGCTGACCGGGTTCCTGGATCGGCAGGTCGTGGTCCAGACCATTCTCTGGGGCAATGCACAGCGCTTGATCCGCGATGTGCTGGCCGCGGTGAAGCCGGGGGATCGTATCTTTCAGCCGGCGGCGGTCTATGGCAGCTTCTCCCGTCAACTTGCCCAGCGGATCGGGCGGAATGGCCGTCTCGATATCCGCGATATTGCGCCGCTGCAGGTCGCGCTGACCCGGCAGAAGCTCGCAGGTCTGCCGCAGGTTCACGTCGCCTGCCGCAATGCGGTGGATCCGGAGCCAAGGGAATTCGACGCCGTCGCCTGCTTCTTTCTGCTTCACGAAGTGCCTGACGACGTGAAGGTGCAGGTCGTCCAGGCGATGCTGCAGCTGGTGCGGCCGGGCGGCAAGGCGATCTTCATCGATTACCATCGGCCGCACCAGCTGCAGCAT
>DAIMKE010000784.1:0-627 GCA_036721875.1 Bradyrhizobium sp.
ATCAAGTCGCTCGCCGCCGACGTCGAGCGCACGCTCTCGGCTGCGGGCGACGCCACGGCGGCATCGGTGCTGGCCGGCGCACGTGAGGCGCAGACCACGCTGGTGACCGCGTCTGCGGATGCGGCCAACCACGTCAAATCGCTGGCCGCTGATGTCGAGCGTTCGCTGACGGTCGCCGGCACCGCAACCGCCGAATCCGTCACCGCCGGCGCCCGCGAGGCGCAGAACACGCTGGTCGCCGCCTCCACGGAAGCCGCTACCCAGGTCAAGTCGCTCGCCGCCGACATCGAGCGTTCATTGTCGATGGCCGGCACCGCGACGGCCGAGGCGATCACCTCGGGTGCGCGCGAAGCCCAGAATGCGCTGATCACCTCCTCGACCGATGCTGCGAGCAAGGTCCAGTCGCTCGCGGCCGACCTGCAGCGCTCGCTGTCGATGGCCGGCAATGCCACCGCCGAATCGATCACGATCGGCGCCCGCGAAGCCCAGACCACGCTGATCACGGCATCCACGGAAGCCGCCAACCACGTCAAGTCGCTCGCGATCGACGTCGAACGCACGTTGAGTGCGGTCGGGGCAGATACCGCCGCCTCCATCCTGGGGACGGCGCGGGAAGCGCAGACCTCG
>DAIMKE010000784.1:637-3147 GCA_036721875.1 Bradyrhizobium sp.
CCAGCCATATCAAGGCGATCGCCGCCGACCTCGAGCGTTCGCTGAGCACCGTCACCGCCAACACGACCGACTCCATCCAGGCCACCGCGCAGAACGCACAGAACGCGCTCTTGGCCGCAACGACCGAAGTCAGCTCGAATTTCAAGTCGACTTCGGTCGATATCGAGCGCTCGGTGCTCGCCGCCAGCAGCAATTTCGGCGCGACGATGACCGGCAAGACCGACGAAATCGTCACCTATGTCCAGCAGCAGACCGATCGCCTGGCGCAGATCGTGGACAGCCGGCGCGGCACGCTGGTGGAAGCGCTGAGCGGCAAGACCACGCAGCTGACGAGCGACATCGACCGCGTCACCGCCGACGCGCTGAAGGCGATCGAGACCCGCGGCCAGGTGTTCTCGCAATCGATGTCGGCGCACGGCTCGGAGGTCGCTCGCAGCATTACTACGGCGGGCGAGATCGCCACCGGCTCGGTGGCCAAGTCGCTGAAGGATATCGAGGCGTCAACGCGTTCGGCCATCGACCAGTCGCGCCAGGTTTCGATCGCAGCCGTCACCGAAATGCAGGAGACCAGCAAGATCCTGCGCACCGATACCGTAGCCCTGTTCGAGCGGCTGCGCGAAGGCAACATCCTGCTGCAGGAAGTGCTGACCGGCGCCCACGACAACCTCAATTCGCTGGAGCGCGCGCTGGTGACCCGCGTGGCCGACTTCGTGTCGGCGATGAACGACGTCACTTCACGCAACGGCGTCGCGACCCAGACGCTGGAAGACCAACTGACCGTCTTCAACAGCAAGACCTCGCGGGCGCTGGAAGATCTGGGCGCGCTGTCGAGCCAGTTCGAAAGCCACGGCAAGTCGCTGGTAGAAGCCGCTGCCCTCGTCGAGGAAGCCAACCGCACCACCACGGCGTCGGTCATCGATCGCAAGGATCAGCTTGAATCGCTGGTCACCACCATCGATCTGCGCACCACCGATCTCGAGCAGCGCCTGTCGCGCTTCTCCGGCCTGCTCGACGAGTCGCTCGCCGCGGCCGAAGAGCGCGCCCGCGACATCGCGCGCGTGGTGGCGGAAACCGCAGGCGCCGGATCGGCTGCGATCAGCCGCCAGTTCGAAGCGGTGCGTACTGCGGCCGAGAACGAGCGGCAGCAGACCCTTCACGCCATGAGCGATCTCTACCAGCAGAGCACCCAGGAAACGGATGCGATGTTCAAGCAGTCGACCGAGAGGTTCGGCACGATGGTGCAGGCCATGAAGCAGATGGCCGCTGAAATGCATCAGGAACTCGAATCGACGCGCAACGAGCTGCGCCGCGGCGTGCTGGAAATGCCGCAGGAAGCGGCCGACAACACCGCGCAGATGCGCAAGGTGATCGTCGACCAGATCGAGGCGCTCGCCGAACTCAACCGCATCGTCGCCCATCACGGCCGCGGCCTCGACGTCGTGACTGCCGGCCGCGCCGGCGCGCAGCGGCAGGAAGATTCCATCGTGATGACGGCCGCCGGCGGCCGCAATGAAGTGCGAATGCGCGACAACGGCGGCAACAGCGCCTCGACGCTCCCGCCACCGGATCTCGGCATTTCGTCCTCGCGCCGCACCGACGCGCCGCCGGTCTCCCCGGCGACGAGCCAGGACCCCGGACGCGACGGATGGCTGTCCGACCTGCTCAATCGCACCGACGCGGGCAGCGGACGCGACGCGCCGCGTGGCCGGATGCCGCAGAGCGCGGTGAACCCGCTGGAGTCGCTGTCGCTCGACATCGGCCGGCTGATGGACCGCAATCTCGCGGCCGAGATGTGGGACCGCTACCAGCGCGGCGAGAGCAAGGCGTTCAGCAAGCGGCTCTACACGCCCGCCGGCCAGAAGGCGTTCGACGAGGTCGCCCGCAAGTATCGCGCCGACCGCACCTTCAAGCAGACGGTCGACCGCTACATCGCCGAGTTCGAGCGGCTGCTCGACGAGGTCGCGCGCGAGGAACGCGGACCGCAGGCGTTGCGCGGCCACCTCACCTCCGAGACCGGCCTGGTCTACACCCTGCTCGCGCATGCGGCGGGACGGCTGGGGTAAGCCTCGAATATCGAATGGTAAATAGAGGTTGAAGGACGGAGGCCCACGTGGCCTCCGTTTGTTTTTAGGGATATCCGTCGCTCCAACGTCGAAACTTACCCCTTCCAGATGCCAATCTTGCCAACAGCACAATATCTGGCTATATTACCGGATATATCTGGATATATAGGGAAATCTTCGATGGTTGGTACCGCTCAAAAAAGAGCGATCCGGAATTATCGGACGCGGTTGGAAAAGCGCGGCATGGCGCGATTTGAGGTTCTTGGCCTCGACGCCGACCGCGACCTGATCCGATCGCTTGCAAGGCGTCTGGCGGAGAACGATGCCGATGCCGCCCGGATTCGAGCGGCTGTGAGCCAAACGATCACGGGCGAACCGCCACGGAAAGGTGGCATCCTTGCCGCATTGCGCCGCTCGCCGCTGGTCGGAGCCGGTCTCGATCTCACG
>DAIMKE010000784.1:3168-3853 GCA_036721875.1 Bradyrhizobium sp.
AGACACAGGTCGCAAGGTCGACTTGTGACACGCTATCTGCTCGACACGAATATCATCAGCAACGTCACTCAGCCCAATCCCTCCCCCTCTCTGCTGGAATGGATGTCGGAACAGGCCGATACTGACCTGTTCATCTCCGCACTGACGGTCGCAGAAATCCAGCGCGGGCTGCTGCAAAAGCCCGCCGGAAAGAAGCGCGCCGCGCTGGAAACCTGGTTCTCGGGTCCGGAAGGACCGCAGGCCCTGTTCGCGAGCCGCGTGCTCGCTTTCGACGAGAAAGCGGCTCTGATCTGGGCTCGGCTGATGGCCGATGGAACGGCCAAGGGGCGACCGCGCAGTGCGCTCGATATGATCGTGGCCGCGACAGCGGAGGCCAACAATTGCGTGGTCGCGACCGACAATGAGAAGGACTTTGCCGGGCTGAAGTTCATCAACCCGCTTCGAGCCCAAGGCAAACGCTGAGGCAAGCGCTAACGACGTTTGGCGGTCGAGGAGACCCTACTGCTTCTTCTGTCCGCTCGGCGCCCTCGGCGGCGCTGCCGCGGCTGGCTGGGGCGGAGGCGGTGCCGCCGCGGCGTTGTTGCTGCCGCCGAAGATCACCCGGCTCGGATTGCGGTCGAAATTGTTCACGGCGCGGCTGATGTCGGACAACGTGCGGCGGCCGTCGGCCATCAGCGCCCCCGTG
>DAIMKE010000785.1:0-3849 GCA_036721875.1 Bradyrhizobium sp.
GCTGATGACCGCAGCATCGGCCACGATTCGATCGGGAAAGCCTGAAACAGCAAGCCCTGAATCAGGCCGATATTATCCCTGCGCGCGGAAACCCCGGCTGACGGTCTCCGCCCTTGCGTTGGGGGCTTTCGCCTCCATTTCGCGATCGGCGATGCTTTCAACCAGCTTTGCAATCGACAGGCGCACGCGCGGGCTGGTCGTTCGTGCATAGGCCTTGAGAACACGCAGCGCGCCTGGCTCGGCGAGCAGATGGATCGGGGAATTCAAACCGGAAGCGCCGTCCCCGGAGGATTCGAACAGTTCTCCGACGGAGATGCCGAGGACGGACGCGATCTGCGACAGCCGGCTGGCGCCAACCCGGTTGGCGCCCTTCTCGTATTTCTGCACCTGTTGAAAGGTGACGCCGATCCGTTCGGCGAGGACGGTTTGGCTCATGCCGCGGTTGATCCGAAACATGCGGATCTTGGCCCCCACCATCGCATCGAGCGGGCCAGACTTCCTGATCGCCATTGTGTCACTCTCCCAACTTTCTAGGTTGGGAAAAGTTTAACACAACCTGTGGGCGTTGCGGGCGCTAATTTGCGATCCCGGGAAGGACCCTCACCCGCTCCCCGACGTCGACATGGTCGACAGTCAGCCGGCCCTTTTGATCGATCGCCGCCTTCATGGCCGGCGGATGGCCGGTTTGGAGGAAATGCTGCAGCACAGCACGGTTTTCATCCGAGAGTGCAAATAATCCGCGCATCAATTCGAAGAACCCAGGCTCTTCCGCCACATAGAGCAGCTCACGCAGTTCCGCCGGGGTATAGCGCCCCAGCGCCGTTACCAGCCACTCCGTTTGATCATTCGGATCGCTGTCAGGTTCACGATTCAGATAGTAAACTACCGATTCCGCAGTCATTTATTCCCCCGGGTCCCACGCGATAGCTGCCGATTTTGTCAGGTTCCCTGGCAGCTAACACCGTGATCGAGATTGCGGGGGTCTTCGTGATTTCAGCGTGATCGCGGCCGTATTTCTCCGGACCTTGGTTACCTCTTTCGTTCGGTACCTCGACACCGGCCATGGCGCAGCTCGTTGCGGGTCGCGAGCGGCCGGTCAGAACACCCTGGCGATCGCGTGCTGGGCGTCCTGTTGAATGGCCTTGAGATGATCCTGGCCGCGGAAGCTCTCGGCGTAGATCTTGTAGACGTCCTCGGTGCCCGAGGGCCGCGCGGCGAACCAGCCTGCCTCGGACTCGACCTTGATGCCGCCGAAGGGTTGGTCGTTGCCGGGCGCGCGGGTTCGGATCGCGCTGACCGGGTCGCCGGCAAGCTGGCGCAGGTCGAGTTGGTCCGGTCCGAGCGCCTTCAGGGCATTCTTCTGTTTCGGCGTCGCCGGTACGTCGATCCGCTCGTAGAAGGGCACGCCGAGTTCGGCCGTCAGCCCGGCAAACAGTTGGCTCGGATCGCGGCCGGTCCTGCCCAAAATTTCGGCCGCGAGCAGTCCCATCACGATGCCGTCCTTGTCGGTCGTCCAAACCGTGCCGTCACGCTTGAGGAACGACGCGCCGGCGCTTTCCTCTCCGGCAAAGCCAAACGCACCGGTACCGAGGCCGTCGACGAACCATTTGAAGCCGACCGGGGTTTCGACCAGCTTGCGGTTCAGCTTCTTCGCGACACGATCGATGATCGAACTGGAGACGATGGTCTTGCCGATCGCCGCCTCCCTGCCCCATTGCGGCCGGTGCTCGAACAGGTAGGCGATCGCCGCGGCGAGAAAATGGTTCGGGTTCATCAGGCCGCCCGTGCGCGTCACGATGCCGTGCCGGTCGGCATCGGTGTCGTTGGCGAAGGCGACGTCGAACCTGTCGCGCATCGCAATCAGGCTCGCCATCGCATAGGGCGACGAGCAGTCCATCCGGATCTTGCCGTCCCAATCCGCGGTCATGAAGCGGAAGGTCGGATCGACGGCATCGTTCACGATCGTCGCATTGATTCCATAATGCTCGATCAGCGGCTGCCAGTAATGAACGGCGGCGCCGCCCAGCGGATCGATCCCGATTTTCACGCCCGCCGATTTGATCAGCGCCATATCGACGGCATTGCCGAGATCGGTGACGTAGGGGCGGATGTAATCGTGCAGATGCGTCGACGGCGCCTTGCGGGCGCGCTCATACGGCATCCGCACAACGCCGTTCATGCCGGCTTCCATGTAGGCGTTTGCGGCCTTCTCGACCTTGCCGGTCACGTCGGTATCGGCCGGGCCGCCGTGCGGGGGATTGTATTTGTAGCCGCCATCCTCGGGCGGATTGTGCGATGGCGTGATGACGACGCCATCGGCGAGCCCGCTGGTCCGGCCCTTGTTGTAGCTCAGGATCGCATGCGAGATGACGGGGGTCGGCGTATAACCGCCGCTTGCATCGATCATGATGTCGACGCCGTTGGCGGCGAATACTTCCACCGCACTCGCGAGCGCCGGCTCCGCCAGCGCATGGGTATCGATGCCGACGAACAACGGCCCCGTCAGGCCGGTTTCGCGGCGATGATCGCAGATCGCCTGGGTCGTCGAAAGGATATGGTTTTCGTTGAACGAGTTCTTTAGCGACGAGCCGCGGTGGCCGGAAGTGCCGAAGGCGACGCGCTGGGTGGGGTCGGCCGGATCGGGCTTGCCGGCGAAATACGCCGTTACCAGTTGCGGCACGTTGACGAGGTTGGATGGATCGACCGGTTTGCCTGCGGCGGGATTGGGAGCAGTCACGTGACCTCGCGGTGGGGTGATTTCGCGGGACTATAGCCGGAAGCGATTTCGGCGGCAAAATTGAGGGGACGGTCCTGCGCCGCCGATACATCGGCTATCTGTGCTGGCTGGTCGACGGAGCGGTCCAAAACCCATAAGACGTCGGACGGCGTGCACGCTATCAAGTGGAGAGTTTCATGAACTTCTCGGGCATTTTTGCGCGAATCGTCGCGTTGATCGGCGGCGGCGCGCTGATGTGGCGCCGGATGCAGGACGCCGCGCAGAAGCCGGCCTGGGGCAGCGCGCCGGCTATTCCGGCAGCGAAGCCGCAAGGCGCGATCCCGACGCTCAAGATGCCGACGGCGCAGGGCTGGAGCGAGGGGCAAAAGCCGACCGCGGCGCCCGGGCTCAAGGTCAACGCGTTTGCGACCGGCCTGGAGCATCCGCGCTGGATCAACGTGCTGCCCAATGGCGACGTGCTGATCGCCGAATCCAACCAGATCGCGGGCCCGCCGCGAAGCGTGTTTCACTACGCGATGCAGGCAACGATGCGGCGCGCCCGGGCGCTCGGCGTCAGCGCCAACCGCATCACGCTGTTGCGCGACAGGGATGGTGACGGTGTCGCTGAAAAACGCGGGACCTTCATGGAAGGCCTGAGCCAGCCGTTCGGGATGGCGCTGGTCGGCGAGACCTTCTATGTCGGCAACACCGATGGCGTGGTCGCCTTCCCCTATGTGCAAGGCGCGGACAGCATCACCGCTGAGGGAAAGAAACTCGTGACGTTCAAGCCATCCGGGCACTGGACGCGGAGCCTGCTGCCGAGCACGGATGGCAGGAAACTCTATGCCGGCGTCGGTTCGCTCAGCAACATCGCCGAGAACGGCATGGAGGTCGAGGAAGGCCGCGCCGCGATCTATGAGCTCGATCTTGCCGGCGGCACCAGCCGCATCTTCGCCAGCGGGCTTCGTAACGCCGTCGGCCTCGCGTGGGAGCCGAAGACCTCCGTGCTCTGGACCGTCGTCAACGAGCGCGATGGCCTCGGCGACGAAGTGCCGCCGGATTATCTGACATCCGTGCGCGAAGGCGGCTTCTACGGCTGGCCCTATTGCTACTGGGGCCAGACGGTGGACGAT
>DAIMKE010000786.1:0-3848 GCA_036721875.1 Bradyrhizobium sp.
GGCGATGCCGTCCGCCTGCCCGATCTGGAGCGGCCCGGACTTTTGCTCGACGATGCAGACGCTGAGATCGGGAAAGGCGGCAAGTTGGGCCGCCAGGACGAGCCCCGCCGGCCCGCAGCCGATGATCAGGACATCGACCTCCCGCGGCAGGCCCCGGCCGCCTCCGGGGGCGGGGACTGCCCTGATCGCCGGATCCCCCGGCCTGAAACCATTGAGATGAAATTGCACGGCCGCTTCCAGAAGCTCGGGACGGTTTTCGGTTCAGCCGGGCACGGCCTCGCAGCGAATGCGCGCTTTCTCGAGCCAGAGATCCCAGGGCCTCTGCATCTGCCCCTCGACCTTGTCGACGCAGGCGCGGCACTCTCCCTCGGTCAGGAAGGTGACCTCGCCGAGCTGCATCGCCTGCAACTGGTAGCGTGCGTTCAGCTCCGCATAGACCGCACGATAGACGGCCCGCTTGATCGAATCTCCGACGACGGTTGAACCGTGCCCCCGCATCAGCACGATATCGCTCTCCGAGAAATGCCGTGCCAGCGCCGCACCGATATCACGATTGCTGATCAGCAGATCGGTCGACTCGCCCGCCACCTCGCGAATCTCGAAAACCGGCGCACCTGGTCCGATGAACCCCGCCATATGGAACAGCGGGCGCAATCGCGCGCCCCTGACGACGCTAAGCGGCACGATCGAATGCGAATGGCTATGGACCACCGCCTGGACATCCGGTCGGGCCTTGAAGATCTCGGAATGGATGAAGCGTTCGAGATAGACCTTGCGCCCTTTCGCGTTCACCGCCTCGCCATCGAGCGTGAACTCCACCAGATCGTCGAGCGTGACCCTGCCCGGCGCCATGTTGCGGGCGAGGAAGAAACGGTCCGGCCGCTTGTCGTGCCGGACGCTGATATGGCCGAAGGCATCGACGACACCCTGGTCGAACAGGATGTGATTGGCTGCCACCAGCTCGTCGAGCAAGGCAGTCGAAACGTCGCTCGAAGCATCGCCAACGTCAGGAACCGCAACCGCGGCACCGCCCCCGGATTCGCTGTGACACATGGCCCGTCCTCCCTTGCTGTTCCGCCCTGTCTCTCCACCGACGGTTTCGTCGGCAGGCTGGATTATATGAGCACTGAATATCAGCATACGGAGGAAATGCCAACCGCGCGATCTCCGGCGAAGCGGAACGCGGACCGCGATAAGAAGCCGACACGTCAGTGGGGTGCGCTGGCTTTGCCGGGAGCGAGCAATTCCGGGCAAGCGTACCGGCGGTGCCGAGCCGGCCTCCACCCGAAGGGGCCGCACCCTCCGATAGAGTTCGGGGGGCCAAGCCCGAGGCGCGCCTTCATCCGGCTCCGGGAACAAGAAAAGAGCAAATTCGCCGGGGGCGTCCGCCGCGCTCCCGCCGGACCGGTCAGCGGATAGCCAGGCGGCGCTCGAGATGGCGCCCGAGCATCGACAACGGCATGCAGACGGCTGTGTAGATCAGCCAGACCAGGGTCATGACCTTGAATCCTTCGAGGTCGCGCTCGATGATCTCGCGCGCCGAAAACATCAGTTCGGGCACGCCCAACAAGGAGATGATCGACGTAGCCTTGACCAGGAACACGAACTGCCCGATCAGCGGGGCAAGCAATACCCTCAGAGCTTGGGGAAGAATGATCAGGCGGATCGTCATGAGCCGCTTCAATCCGAGAGAATAGGCGGCTTCGATCTGGCCTTTCGGGATTGCGACGAGGCCACCGCGAACGATTTCACTGATCGTCATGGCCGCAAATGCGCCGAGGGCCACCGCTGCCGTGGAAAAGCGGTCGAGCGTCGGGCCGAACAGAGGCAAGAGGTAAAAGATGGCGAAGACCTGGATCAACAGCGGAAGTCCTCGCGCCAGATAGAGAAGCGCGCCGACGAAGAGACGCACCGGCGCGCCGCCATAGGCTGAGGCGACGCCGAGCACGACGCCGCCGGCGGTGCCGAATACGAGCACGACGGCAGCCAGTTGAAGGGTGACGGCCAGCCCATGGAGCAGGGTGAGGACGATGTCCAGGTTCGATGTGGCTTCCATCATCGCGCCCTGGCCTCCCCGCGTGCGAGAGCGCGCTCCCAGAGACGGGCAATCGCCGCTACTGCGCTGGTCAGGAGCAGATAGGTCAGCCCCGCCACCAGGAAGAATTCATAGGTGCGCATGTTGAGGGCGATCTGCGAGGTGAACACGAAATAGAATTCCCGCACGGAGAGCGCGCTGGTCAGCGACGTATCCTTCACCATCTCCGCCCAGTAGTTCCCCAGCCCGGGGAGCGCCCGGCGCAGGGCCTGCGGCAGAAGGACCTTCCGGTACGTCAGAAAGGGATCGAGGCCCAAGCTGATCGCCGCCTCGCGCTGGCCGCGTGCCACGCTGGCGAAGGCCGCGCGGAAGATGTCCATCATATAGGCCGCGTTGTGGAGGACGAGCGCTATGACACCGGACCAGAAGGCGGTCGGAAACAGCCCCAGGACCGGAAAGCCGAAATAGATGAAGTACATCTTGACGAGGCTCGGGCTGTTGCGCATGAGCTCGACATAGCCGGTCGCGACAAAGCGCAAGCTCGCATGTCTCGAGAGCATGAGGCTCGCGCCGCCCAGGCCCAGCAGCGTGGCACCGATCGAGCTGATCAGGAAGATCTCGAGGCTTATCGCGAGTCCGGAAAGCAAGGCTTGTGACGCTTGAAGCACTGGAAGCCAGTCGAGTCTGTATGCCATGCGTTGGCCTTTTGGAGCTTGGCAAAGACAAGCGCGACGGAGTTACGCCTCCGCCGCGCCATGAACGATACGGTCTACAATGGTTGCTTCACCCAGCTCGGCTGAAGCGCATCTGTCTCGAACCACTTCTGGTGCAAGGCCTGCAGCTTGTTGTTCGCCTTCAGGTCGTACAGGAGCCAGTTGATATAGTTGATCCAGACCTGATCACCTTGCTTCAAGCCAATCGAGATGCCACTGGCTGCGATTGGATTGGCCTTGTCGTCGATGACCCGGAACCGTCCTCCTGTGCCTTTCATGAGATAGTAGGCTGCCGCTCGCTCGTAGAAGAATGCATCGCCGCGCCCCTGCCGGAAGGCCAAGAACGCATCGGAGAGCTCCGGAAACCCTTCAATTTTCGTGCCGGGAACCGAGCCGTTGATCATCTGCTCGAGATCGGCTCCTTGACGGGTCAACACGGTCTTGCCGACCAAGTCAGCGTTCTTCTGAAATGGCGAGTCCGCCCGAACCACGAAGACCGTGTCCGACAGTGCGTACGGCGCCGAAAAGTCGATCACTTGCACGCGTTCCGGATAAGGGCTGAAGGAAGAAATCACGGCATCGACACGTCCCGAAACCAGTGCAGGCACGCGATCGGCGGAACCAGAGAGTACGACGAGTTCGACCTTGCTAGGATCCTTGAATATCTGCTGCGCGAGCAGGCGCGCCAGATCGATGTCGAAGCCCGCCAGTTCACCTTTCTGATCTTTGAAAGAAAACCCGATCGCAGAGCTGCGAGTGCCCACGATCAATTTCCCGCGCGCAAGGACCGTCTGCAGCTGGGACGGCGCCGGTGCTTGGGCGCCGGCATCCGTTACAAGTCCCATGACCATCAAGGCCGCGAGCGCCAGCGCACCCAGCGCGGATGTGAAAAATCGTCTCATGTGAATTCCCCTCGGTTTTGCGCGCCGGGGACGCCTGAGGCGAAACCCTCTAGGGAAGCGCCGAGGTGGCCAAGCGCGATTACTTGATCGTCCTAGCGGCGATGCCGGGCCCTGCACACCGACCAATCACGATAGCAGATATGGTGATTCATATGTGGACGCCCCCTTTGGCAAGGCGTTTATGTCGGGATGATTTGA
>DAIMKE010000787.1:0-3843 GCA_036721875.1 Bradyrhizobium sp.
ACAGGTTCAGCGGGAGCATCCCGGCCTTCCCTGCGCAGTGGCTTTACGGCTTATAACGTGATCTCCCCGGTGAACGGCTCTTTTGCCACCGTCGCCGCGTGAACACCTTCACGCGACTTGACGCCAGCACCGCGACGTCAGGACCACACGACTTCGCCGTACGCATCATGCGCGTACGTCTAGCGCGCATTCTGCGTCCACCGCATCTCACTGCACGTTCGTGACGATGGCCAACGCCCCTCATCTGCCGCGAGACGCGCGGAGTTATGCCCGTGATTTGCCCGACAGGTTAAGCGGAATATTTTTGTGCGATGGGATGGACAGGATTTGACTGATTTGCCCGTCGCGTTGATTGGTCGCAGGCAGCAATGCAATTCGTCATTGCGAGCGCAGCGAAGCAATCCATAGCGCCGCAAGCGGTGGGATGGATTGCTTCGTCGCTTTGCTCCTCGCAATGACGGCAGTGCCCGACCCGACGACCACCGATTTACGCAGCCCGCTTCACCGACACGATGCCCCACAGCGCGATCATGGCCATCGCCAGCGAGATCAGCACGTTGTAGCCGGCGAGCGAGAGGCCGAGGAAGCGCCACTGCACCTCGTCGCAGCGGACCACTTTTACGGTGTCGAGGCGCTCCAGCAGGTTGCCGGCGCTGCCGAGGTTGACGACCGGACCCGAGCAATCGGTCGGGCCTTGCCAGAACTGCCATTCGACGCCCGCGTGATAGCCGCCGAGCCAGGCATTGGCGAGCGCGGCCAGCAGCAGCACCGCAAAGCCTGCCAGCAGCACCGGCTGCGGCGCCCGGCGGGAGGCGGCGAAGGCGAGCGACGAGGGCGAGCGGGATCGCCAGCTAGTATGCGTAGCGCTGTTCGAGGCAGAGCGGACAGGGGCGGATATCCAGCACCAGTTCGAAGAACCATGCCCCCGCCAGCGTGGCCGCGGCAATGGCAGCGATCGCCAGTGCCGGAAGCACGGCGGGATCGGTGGTGGCGCGCGCGGGCGAGGCATCGGCGGCGGCGTTGAGCGTCACGGGCGTTCTCCGGAGCACAATCCATGCTCAAACAGGCAACAGCGTCGTATCCCGCCGCCGCCGACCTGTCGAGGCAAACCACAATCACATCCGCGCGGGTTGACCCCAAAGCGCCGCCCGCTATATTCCGCCCGCTTCGCGACACTGGCCCATCCGCCGATGTCCGAGGGCCCCTGTGGCGGAACTGGTAGACGCGCTCGACTCAAAATCGAGTTCCGCAAGGAGTGCTGGTTCGATTCCGGCCAGGGGCACCAACTAGGCTGTTCAAGCCCGTTCTAAAGCGTCCGCGACCGTCCGCGCAGTGCTCGGAAACCCTTGAAAAATAGACACTTCCGAGTACATCGGTGTTCGTCACCGTTTGTTCTCATCCGATCCCAGCCGCCCGATTTGTTGGTATTTTTGTTGGTATCGTGTTGGTATCGGGAGAACAAACGTTCACGGCGACTTTCGCTATTCCGAACGAAGGAATTGAGCAGATGGCCCGCAAGAACGACGGCGCGTGCGCCAACCCCAAGCAGATCAGGACTGACGTCGAATGCCGCGCCGCCCGACCGAAATTCGACAACGGCGCGTGGAGCCCCGCCAAGATTTCGGAGGTGACTGGCGGCGGTCTCTATCTCTTCGTCACGCCGGACAAGAGCAGACCAGGTAATGCGGCCTCCAAGCTGTGGCGGATGAGCTACCGCTTCCATAGTCGTCAGAAAACCTACTCCATCGGCCCTTACGGCAACGGCAAGGATGGCACGTTCTCGCTCGCCGACGCGCGGCGCGAGCGCGACAAGGCGAAAGACCTGCTCAAGGAAGGCAAAGACCCGAGCACCGAGAAGCAGCTTGACAAGCACAGGCAGGCGGCAGCCCGGCCTTTCGAGCAATGGGCCGACGAGTGGCTCGCGAAGAAGAAAGTGGAGAAAGTCAAACGCGGCAGGATCGTAGCGGTGCGCGACCCCAAGACCATCGAGGTGCTCGAGCTGCGCGTCGGCTACGTCAAGGCTCGTTTCGGCAAGCTGTGCAGGCAGGACATCAAGCGTCCGGACGTACTCGCTTTCATGCGTTCATACGAAGCCGAAGGAAAGCTGGAAACCCGCGACCGTGTGCGCAGCATCGGTGAGCAAATCTGCAACTATGCCGATGTCGAAGGCGACGGCTACAATCCATTCCGCAACCTGAATGGGCAGATGATTGCCAACATTTCGACGCCGCGTCCCGGCGTCACCGAACCACGTGACGTGACGCGCGTCTTCAAGCTCATCAGCGCACCGTGGACGAGAGCGAGGTTTGGGGACGTTGTTGGCCTTGCCTTGCGCTTCGATGCGCTGACCATTCCCCGTCCCGGCATGGTCAATGAAATGGAGTGGAGCGAGGTCGATTGGGATGCCGAACGCTGGACTGTTCCAGCCGCCAAGATGAAGACCGGTTGGGATCATGTCGTACCTTTGTCACGGCAGGCACTCGCAATCCTGCGCAGCGTTCAGAAGCTGACCGGCCATCGGCGGTATGCGTTTTCCTGCTCGAAGGACGCGCCGCTATCAAACAACACGCTCAACAAGCGCTTGCGGCTGCTTGGCATTGACACCAAGACTGATCATTGTGCCCACGGATTCCGGACCACCTTCTCGACCCTGTCTCATCACGAAGAGATTAAGGACGCCAAGGCATGGGATGGCGATGTCGTCGAGCTGCAGCTTGCGCATCTCGATAACTCTACTGTGGAAGGTCTCTACAAGAAGCACGGACCGCTCGCGCTGATCGGCTCGCGCACGAAGCTGATGCAGCATTGGGCTGATCGGATCGACCACTGGCTCGATCCCAAGAAGGTGATGCCGATCAAGGGAGGCGCGCAGGCTTGAGTCACCTATCATCAGGCGTGGTTAATGTTGCCCAATTCAATCCGTGGCAAGCTCATGCGATAGTCCTCGACGCTTGCGCATCTCGTGCTGGAAGCGGATCGATTTTTAGCGGATCTCGTCAATCCCGGTCCTGATCTCGACGACGTCCGGCCGCAATTGAAGGGATGTCAAGGTCGCGAAGTCTGCTGGACGAAAAAAGCGAAATCTGCGGTGTGGAATAAAGGACCAATGTCGATTGATCTGCACGCTGTAGGAGTCGAGCTCGAGGTCTCAACGTGCTTCCTCGCTAATGGCGTATGGAACGTAGGCAGTGTTTGTGACGCAAGCGCTCTCCATCACTTTCTCAGCACAGGGATAGGGTGCGGGGCTCGACGCTTTCGCCGGCCCAGAGGCCGTGAGGAGGACGGCAAGTTAGTGATCGCCGCGAACACGACCGGACCGATAGCGAGACAGGGTTTTGAAGAGTAGCGGCCCCTTTGCCGCCGCTGTCCGGGGCCACCCCGATGTCCTATCCGCCTAGCGGCCCTTCGGCCCGCCCTGATAGCGCCACGCATTGCCGGTCGCGGGCCTCGTCGGCATCAACGAGTTCGGCGTATACGCGTCCGAAGCGAAGGCCGCACTGGGATTCGACCGTATCTGAGAATTCTTGGCCTCGTTCGGCCAATAGCTCCTGTCCGTGATCGTCGAGCCCGCGTGCGCCGCGGCTGCAGCGGCAATGAGCGGCAGTAAAAGCGACGTAGTCGCGATGAACTTCTTCATGGTCCGGCTCCATTCTTCGAACACGCACCCACGTGCGCTTCCCACCGGAGTTCGTAAAAATTGCCCTGACGGTTACAACATCACGTCGACATCACGTCGACGTGAAAAGTTGGCTCACCAGCGAAGCAGACGCGGTCCCAATAGCGTGCCAGCAAGTGTGCACAGGGCAATCGTGCCGCCGTACCAGACGGTCACGAACGGCAGCG
>DAIMKE010000788.1:0-3840 GCA_036721875.1 Bradyrhizobium sp.
GTAGCCCTTGCTGTCATTCCGGGGGCGCCTCGTAGAGGCGAACCCGGAATCTCGAGATCCCGGGTTCGCTTTCGCGCCCCGGGATGATGGCGGCGAGACAGCGGGCGGAAAGTCGCCTTCTCAACCCGGCCACGCTGCTTTATCTTGCAGCGCAAATGAACGGAGGAAGCCATGAATAAACTGTTCGGCCGGCTGGCCGGTGCGCTGCTGGCGCTGACGCTGACGTCCGGTCTTGCCGCGGCGCAAAGCAAGGTCACGGTGGCGGTCGGGGGCGGCGCCTGCCTGTGTTACCTGCCGACCGTGCTGGCCAAGCAGCTTGGCGAATATGAGAAGGCGGGGCTTGCGGTCGAACTGGTCGATCTCAAGGGCGGATCGGACGCGCTGAAGGCCGTGCTGGGCGGCAGCGCCGACGTGGTGTCGGGCTATTTCGACCATTGCGTCAATCTCGCCGCCAAGAAGCAGGAACTGCAGTCGTTCGTGATCTATGACCGCTATCCCGGCCTGGTGCTGGTGGTGTCGCCCAAGCACACCAACGACATCAAGTCGATCAAGGATCTGGCCGGCAAGAAGGTCGGCGTCAGTGCGCCGGGTTCCTCGACCGATTTCTTCCTGAAGTATCTCTTGAAGAAGAACGGCCTCGATCCGACCAGCGCCGCGGTGATCGGTGTCGGCCTCGGTGCAACGGCCGTCGCCGCCATGGAGCAGGGACAGATCGAGGCGGCCGTGATGCTCGATCCTTCCGTGACGGTGCTGCAGGGCAGCCATCCGGATCTGAAGATTCTCGCCGACACCCGCACGCAGAAGGACACGCTCGCCTTGTTTGGCGGCGAGTATCCGGGCGGCGCGCTGTACACGACCACAGCCTGGATCAAGTCGCATGAGAAGGAAGTGCAGGCGTTGACCAACGCGATCGTCAACACGCTGGCCTGGATTCACAGCCACACGCCCGAAGAGATCATGGCGAAAATGCCCGAAGGGATGGTCGGCAAGAACAAGGAGCTTTATCTTGCCGCGCTGAAGAACACGATCCCGATGTACTCGCAAACAGGCATGATGGATCCCAAGGGCGCCGACGCGGTGCTCGCGGTGTTCAGCGAGGGTTCGCCCGAAGTCGCCAAGGCCAATATCGACGTCAGCAAGACCTGGACCAACAAGTACGTCGAACAGGCCAGGAAGGCCACGGGCACGAATCCCAAGTGAAGTTGGGACAAGTGAAGCTTCAACAAGTCTCCCGGCGATATTGAGTGGTGTGAAGCGATGAGTGGCACGAGGTCTCCGGTCATTCACCGCGTCAGCGCGCTCGATCTCGCGGTGGAAGCATGGGCGTGGCCGTTCGCGCAAGCGCGCCGCGCCGAAATCGACGCGCACTTCGAACGGCAGCGGCGCGAGAAGCCGGCGATGTGGAATGGCCGCGTGCTGCTCGGGCGCAACCCGGTGTTTGCAGGGGATCGTTTCAGCTCCAGCTATTTCGAGACCGACTTCGCGAGTTTTCTGGCCTGGCGCGACTGGGGTTTTCCCGACGCGGGGGTGTTCAACGGTTTCGGCATGGGCGCCCTGCGCTGCGCCGACGGCGCCTTTGCGCTCGGTGAGATGGGCCAGCACACGTCGAACGCCGGGCGCGTCTATTTTCCCTCCGGCACGCCTGATCTCGATGACATCAGGGACGGCGCGCTCGACATTCCCGGCAGCGTCGAGCGCGAGCTCGAGGAGGAGACTGGCCTCGCGCCCGCGGATTATCGAAGCGACGCGGATTGGCACTGCATCTCCACCGGAGCGGCAGTTGCGATGATCCGGATCCTGCACGTCGATATGCCAGGCGAAGCCTTGCGCCGCAGGATCGAAGGCAATCTCGCCACCCAGCAATCGCCCGAATTGTCGGCGATTCATCTCGTCCGCGGCACGCACGATCTGAATTCGGCAATGCCGCGTTTCGTCACGGCTTTCCTGGAGAAGCAGTTCGCATAGTCATTGGCGGGAGGAAATTCCAATGGGTGTCGATTTCCGTGAAGAACGTCGAACAGATTCGGCCCCTATTTCTCCGTCGCGACCTGGAGGGCTGGTTGCTATCAATCCCTTGTGGTGGGGAATACGCCTTGGTGCTGCGGCGTGGCTGGCCGCCGCGAGTCTGCCCGGCCTCGCGTTGGCCCAGCAGCCGGCCCCGGCGCTGACGCTGTTCCAGAATGTTCGCATCTTCGACGGCAAGAGCGAGGCGCTGTCGCCGCCATCCAATGTTCTCGTCAAGGGGAATGTCATTGAAAGCATTTCCACGGCGCCGATCGCGGCGGATCCTGCCGCTACAGTTATCGCCGGTGGCGGACGCACGCTGATGCCCGGAATGATCGACGCCCATGTCCACATGGCGATGTCGACGGTACCGCAATTGCTGCTGATGACGGCCGACAGCAATTACATCATGCTGCGCCAGGGCAAATCCGCCGGCGAGATGCTGATGCGGGGGTTCACCAGCGGCCGCGACGTCGGCGGCAATGCGTTCGGGCTCAAGCGCAGCATTGACGAAGGGCACCTCGTCGGGCCTCGCATCTGGCCGTCGGGCGCGTTCATTTCGCAAACCTCGGGCCACGGTGATTTCCGCCAGATCCACGACCTGCCGAGGGCGCCGGGAGATCAACTGCATTTTGCTGAACGGCTGGGAATGGCGGGCGTCGCGGATGGCGCGGAAGAAGTGTTGCGCCGCGTGCGCGAGCAATTGATGCGCGGGGCGAGCCACATCAAGCTGATGGCAGGCGGCGGCGTGTCGTCGGATTTCGATCCGATCGACGTCTCGCAATACACCGAGGCCGAGATCCGTGCGGCAGTCGAAGCGGCGGAGGACTGGGGCTCGTATGTCACCGTCCACGCCTATACCCCGCGGGCGATCCAGAAGGCGATCCGCGCCGGCGTAAAATGCATCGAGCACGGCAATCTGGCGGACGAGGCAACGGCCAGGATGATGGCCGAAAAAGGCGTCTGGTGGAGCTTGCAGCCGTTTCTGGATGACGAGGACGCGATTCCGTTTCGGGAGGGTTCGGCGAACCGGAAGAAGCAGATCCAGATGACGGCGGGGACGGACACCGCCTACAGGCTGGCGAAGCAGCACAAGGTGAAGACGGCTTGGGGCACCGATACGCTGTTCGATCCGAAGCTGGCGACGCGCCAGGCCGCGCAGCTTGCCAAACTCGTGCGATGGTACTCCCCGGCGGAGGTGCTGAAGATGGCCACCGCCGACAATGCTGAGATGCTGGCGCTCTCCGGCCCGCGCAATCCTTATCCCGGCAAGCTCGGCGTCGTCGAGCAGGGCGCGCTGGCGGACTTGCTGCTGGTCGACGGCGATCCGCTCGCCAACATCAAGCTGATCGAGGATCCCGCCAAGAACTTCAAGGTCATCATGAAGGACGGGAAGATCTACAAGAACCAGATTTGATTCCGTCCGGATTCTGTTCTGCACGGTACGTCGAAGCGCTGCGTAACCTTGAGTTGCGCATGGGAAGCGTGAGCGGGACGCCTGCGCGGTGTGGCCGCAAGCAATACGCTTGACATCTGTTCGCGCTACCAATGTGATGGGCGCCAACAAAAACAAGAAACGCACTGCACAAAAAAAATCAATCCAAGGGAGGATTCCATGCCGGGGCACAAAGCTGCACGCCTGCTCGTTGGGCTGTCTGCCGCATTGGCGGTGTTGGGGATGGCGGTTTCCGCCGATGCCCAGGAGAAAAAAATCAAGATCGGCGTGATTTACGACCTGACGGGCCCGCTCGCGGGCGGCGGTTCGGAGCTGCAATATATCGGCGCCAAGATCATGCTGGACCAGTACGCCAAGACCGGGGTCGAGGGCTACAAGGT
>DAIMKE010000789.1:0-3832 GCA_036721875.1 Bradyrhizobium sp.
GATCGCTCGAACCTGTCCGGCCGATCTGCGCTAGTTTTTCCGTCCGCTGTCGACGATAGGAGCGCCATGACCTCCCGCCTCGCCGACCTTATCGCTGCTGCTCTCGCCCGCGCGCCTGAGTGGATCCGCCATGACCTTGGCGGCAAGGATGCGGCGAGCCGCACCCGCGCCGAAGAAGCGCTCGCAGCGATGATCGCGAGCGCTTTGGCTGAGCGGGACGATGGCCCGGCGGCAGTGCCGCCGGGCGCTTAGGTCAGTCCGCGGGATTCCAGATGATTGCGAACCGGTCGTCGCCACTATCGGCGGCGCGGCCAAGGTTGGCGTAAAGCCGGCGCGGCCCGAACTCGGGTGCGGCAAGGCTCAGCGACACGTAGTTGTTGCCCGAGCTTTCCGAGCGACGGTTCCAGCCGGCACCGATCTCGACATCGCCCGAGTGGACCCGATAGTCGGGCTGCGCATCGCTGGACTTGCGCGTGTTCGCGGTGATGGTGATCTCAGCGCGAATGCTGAGCGTCTTCAGTTGGCCCTTGAACGAACCGTTTGCATCCTTGGTGACATATCCGATGGCAGGCATTGGTCTTGCTCCTGATGATCGAGGGGACCTGTTCCCGTCGACGCCGACCGAGAGGACCGGCAATCAGGGGGCCGGCGCATCGCATGCGACCGTAGCGTCAAGCGGAGGACCTGCGGGCGTGCGATTTTGTTGCGCGAGGAGCTGCCGCAGGCGGCGGGGAAAATCGTGCGGGCATAAGGTTGCGGCGGTTCCCGGCCGGTCCAGAGACGAGGCGTTGATGACGGCGACAGGTCGCGCGGCTCAGCAGCGATCGAGGCTGCGGTTCGCAGTAGTTGTCACCAATCGAGACCCGGTCATTAGCTCAGCTGATCGTCTCAGCTTGCGTTGCATCGAATTACCTCCGAAATGGAGCAATATTCTACCCGCGCAGATAAGCGTCACGGACGACGCATGGAAGGAAGATCATGACCGAAGAGATGCAGCTCAACGCCGTTGAACTCGCCACCGAACTCACCATTGCGTGGCTGGGTAATCAGAACAACCGGGTCGCGGCGGACGAAGTGCCGGCGTTTCTGCGCACGATGCATGCGACACTGACCAGTCTTGCCGATGAGACCAGCGTATCCACTGAAGCGGCCTCTTCTGAAGCCGGTGAATACGCGCCCGCTGTGTCGGTCCGAAAATCCTTGGCATCGAAGGACGTGATCATCTCGATGATCGACGGCAAGCCGTACAAGACGTTGCGCCGTCATCTCTCGACGCACGGGCTGACGCCGGACGAATATCGCGAGCGCTACAACCTGCGGGCCGACTATCCGATGGTGGCGCCCAGCTATTCGGAGCAGCGCAGCGCCATGGCGAAGAAGATCGGGCTCGGCGCGCGCGGGCGTAAGGCGAAGGTGCCCGAGGCCGCTCCCGCTCCCGCCGCCCGGCGCCGCACGCCAAAGCAGGCTTGATGATCGGTGAGCGCCGCGCGGGTCAGCCGCGCGGCGCGAGCCGCTGTTCGCACGCTTCGCGCACGAGTTGCTGCAGCAGCTCGACGCGCTCGGCGATCCAGTCGAGCTCGGCGGCGGTGATCTTGTAGTGCGGTGAGTAGCGCGCGTTGACATAGGCCTGGCGCAGCAGCTCGAAGCAGCGCTGCGCGAACTTCGTATCGCGCGGCCAGACCGCGATCAGATCGGGGACCAGCGGCTCGGCTTGGCTGCGCAGGAAGTTAAGCTTGTGTGACTTGGGGCTATAGAGGGTCAGGGTCAGTAGGACGCAGTGATAGAGCTGCTCCGCGGTCTGGTGCAGGTCGAAGGCAGCTTTGCGATTATCCCCGTCATTGATGGCGTGCTTCGCACCCCTAAAAAACTGACCTGCGCTTAGTGACCATTGATCAAAAAGCTTCTGCGCCTCGGCGCGCTGCGCTTCTTCGGTTAGCGGCTGTGGCGCTGCGAGCGGGTGGCCCTCGGCTTCATAGAGGACGATCCCCTGCTCGATCGCATCGATGAAGAACGGCTTACCGCAGCGCAGGAAGTTGTTCACGTCCTCGAGGCTGTGGACGATGAAGGTCACGGGTGCGCTGATCTTCTTCGAGATGGTCACCTCGCGGGTGAGGTGATCATCCGCCTTCGCCCAATAGTCGATGGGATCGGTCAGCCGCTGGTCGCTGACCAGCACGAGGATGTCGTAGTCGGAGAAATAGCGACCGACCGGGTCCTCGACCCAGTCGCCGCGCGCATAGCTGCCATAGAGGATGATCTTGAGAATCCGCCCCTGCTTCTTCCACTTCTGGGTGGCGAGCCGGGTGGCATTCTCGAACTCCTCGAACAGGATCGCGACGATCCGCTCGAGATCGCGGCGCTTGGCGGCGGGGAGATGATCGAGATCGCTACGCATTGTGCTCAACCCTAACCACTTGGAACCGCACTGCCCAGCGTCTCCAGACCATGCCGAGTGAGGCCGGGTAACGCAAAGACGGCCGCCATCGGTCATGGTTCGTTCTCCGCCGGATGGCAGAGCAGCAGGTCGGCGGCTTTGCTGGCCGCGCTCGCCGCGCGGAGGATGGCACGGTCACCGGCCACAGAGGCTCTGGCGATCGGTCATAGATGTTCCTCCTCTCACGGTACCGCAATCGGCGCCGGGATGGCGGGGTGGGCGGCAGGCACGCACCACTGGTCCCGCTCGATGAGGCGAGCGGCACCTGCAAGGCCGGAACAAAGTGGAGGACCCCGGCGCAGCCGGGGTTGCGGCGCGCCACGGCGGGACCACAGGGCAGCGCGGCCCACCTCGCCAGATCGACGCCGGAGGCATTACGACGCCGCGCGTGCGCGCGGCGACCGCATCAAGCGCGAGCGGGCGACTCGAAGACGCGACCGCGACAAGAGCGCGCAACGATCAGCGTTGCCGATACATCCTGGGACCGTCACGCAACGTAGCGACGATCAGCCTGATCGTCCTTTGTGCCGTCGTTCGCCGAACAGGGCTCTACTGGCCCCAACAGGGCTCTTCTGCTTGGCGGGAATAAGGACCAGCTTGTCCGACAGCGGACCACGTCATCGCTCGGAGTTGAAGGAGTAACCAATGCAGACCGATCTTCCCGACCGCATTCTGCGGCTCAATGCCGTACTCGATCGCACGGGACTCAGCCGCTCCACCCTCTACCGGAAGATGAGCGCCGGCACGTTCCCCCGGAACGTCCAGATCAGCACTCGATGTGCGGGTTGGCGCGAATCAGCGATCCGGGAATGGTTGCAGAACCCGATGTTCTATGGTGCTGAAGACTAAAATCAGCGCTAAGCAGTTCATAGATATTTGATTGATTATTTCATTCGACCCGACCAGGCCCTGCGCATTTTATGTGTCATTGATCGCGATTAGCTTCGGATTATACGCTCGTGGAAATGTAAACACTGCACGCTTATGTCATTCTCAATGCTTCTGAACAGATGCTTCACAATTACCAGCCGGCGCACCGGAACGCATGATTTGCTTTAGTGACCATGCCTCGCAATGCGGTTTCAATAATTACACACGACACTTCCGAGCAGCAGAAATTGAACGATCTGCCTGTCGCGTCGACGACCGTAAGAACAACGGAGTGATCCAGCCGCTAAGCAGCCCCTCACCCGGCCGACTTGATCCACAAGCGCAGATTGCAGGGTAGTTTAAAGACCGTCCGAAATTCGTTTACGCGGTCGATTAAGATAACGACTGTCGGCTATCTGCGCGCTTCGGTGTTATTCCGCCCGCGGACATCGATAATTGAAAGCGGCCGCCGCGTACAACATCGATTTGACCACATGATGCGGATCCTAACTCGACTCTTCGGACCCG
>DAIMKE010000790.1:0-3828 GCA_036721875.1 Bradyrhizobium sp.
TCGCGGCTGATCTGGTTGGGGCCGATGACGACCTCCACTTTCGCCACGTCGGCGAGCGGTACGAACCCAAGCGGGTCCGTGCCATTGCCGGCCAGCGGAATTCGCAACCGGCCGATCTCGTCGGCTCTGCTTCTGATGTCCTCGGGCAATCGCACGATCACCGGGAAGCGCCGGTCGCCCTCGAAGATCCGGCCGGCTTCGCGCCCGCCAATGGAGACAGCCACAACGTCCTGAATGTCGCCGATGTTGAGACCGAGCCGCGCCAGCGCGGCCCGGTCGGGCGTGATCTGCAAGACGGGCAGCCCCGTCACCTGCTCGACGCTCACATCCTGCGCGCCTTCGATGCCGCTCGCCACGCTCTCGACAGCCTGACCTATCTCTAGAAGCTGGTCGAGATCGTCGCCGAACACCTTGATCGCGACATCCGCCCGGACCCCGGACAAAAGCTCGTTGAATCGCATCTGTATGGGCTGGGTGAACTCATAGTTGTTGCCGGGAATCGTCGCGGCTGCCGTCTGCATCTCGCGAACCAGCTCGGCCCTGGGTTTCCGTGGGTCCGGCCAGTCCTTGCGATCCTTGAGCATGATGAACGTGTCGGCGACCGAAGGCGGCATCGGATCGGTCGCCACTTCGGCCGTGCCGATCTTCGAGACGATCCGCTCAACTTCCGGGAACTGCTTGAGCCGTGCTTCGAGCGTTGTCTGCATCCCGATAGCTTGCGTGAGGCTGGTGCCGGGAATGCGCAGCGCATGGAGCGCGATGTCGCCCTCATCCAGATTGGGGACGAACTCTGATCCCATGCGCGTTGCGGCAAAGCCCGCTATGGCGACCAGCACCACCGCGCCCGCGACGAACGCGACCCGCAGCCGCAAGGCGGTGTCGAGGGCGGGCGCATAGAGTTTGCGTGCCCAGCCCATCACGCGGCTTTCCTTCTCCTCGACCTTGCCCGTGACGAACAGCGCGACCGCCGCCGGCACGAAGGTGAGCGAGAGAATG
The DNA here is from genome assembly GCA_036721875.1 of Bradyrhizobium sp. GTDB lineage: Bacteria > Pseudomonadota > Alphaproteobacteria > Rhizobiales > Xanthobacteraceae > Bradyrhizobium. The sequence continues at coordinate 997 of DAIMKE010000790.1, forward strand.
AGGGCGAAGGTCAGCGCCATGACAACGGTGATCGCCATCGGGTGGAACATCTTCCCCTCGACGCCGGTCAGCGCGAAGATCGGCACATAGACCAGCGCGATGATGAGCATGCCGAACAGCGACGGGCGGATGACTTCAGATGTCGCGGAGGCGGTTAGAGCAAAGCGTTCTTCACGGTCGAGCAATCGTCCCTGGCGGTGCTGCGCCTCGCCGAATCGGCGCAGGCAATTCTCGACGATGATGACGGCGCCGTCGACGATCAGGCCGAAGTCGAGTGCGCCAAGGCTCATCAGGTTGCCCGACACACCCGCGCGCACCATGCCGGTGATGGTCATAAGCATGGTGACTGGGATCACCGCCGCCGTGATGAGTGCCGCACGGATATTACCGAGCAGCAAGAACAGGACCACGATCACGAGCAGCGCACCTTCCGCGAGGTTCTTCTCGACCGTCCAGATCGCCCGCTCGACGAGATCGGTGCGGTCGTAGATCGGCACTGCCTTCACGCCCGCTGGCAGGGCCTTTGCAGCTTCTTCCAGTCGCTCGGCTGCTGCCCGCGCGACGATCCGGCTATTCTCACCCGCGAGCATGAACACGGTGCCGAGCACCACTTCCTGCCCGTTTTCAGTCGCGGCGCCGGTGCGCAGCTCCTCACCCATGCCGACATCGGCGACGTCGGCCACGCGGATCGGCACGCCGCCGCGATTGGTGACGATGATCGACTTGAGATCGTCGATACCCGACGCTTGGCCGGGCACGCGGACAAGATACTGCTCGCCATAGCGCTCGACATAACCGGCGCCGACATTGGCGTTGTTGCGGCCGAGTGCCTCGACGACATCATTGAGCGTGAGGCCATAGGCGGAAAGCCGGTCGGGCAGCGGGGCCACATGATATTGCCGCTCATAGCCGCCGATGCTGTTGACCTCGGTGACGCCCGACGTGTTTCTGAGTTGCGGCCGGATCACCCAGTCCTGCAAGGTCCGCAGGTCCTCGGGCGTATAGCGGCCGCCGTCGGGCTTGCGTGCGCCGGGGGCTGCCTCCAGCGTGTACATGAAGATCTCGCCGAGGCCCGTGGCGATCGGTCCCATCTCGGGTATGACGCCTTCGGGCAGCTGGTCGCGCGCGGTCTGGAGCCGTTCGTTGATGAGCTGGCGCGCGAAATAGATGCTGGTGCCGTCCTCGAACACCGCCGTCACCTGGGAGAGGCCATAGCGCGAGATCGAGCGGGTGTATTGAAGGCCCGGCAGGCCGGCGATCGCCGTCTCGACCGGGAAGGTCACGCGCTGTTCGGCTTCCAATGGCGAGAAGCCGGCCGCCTCGCTGTTGATCTGGACCTGAACGTTGGTGATGTCGGGTGTGGCGTCGATCGGCAGGCGCTGAAAGGCCCAGACGCCGATCGCGCAGAGCAGCGCAACCATGGTCAAAACGGCCCAGCGAAAGCGGATCGCGTTGGAGATGAAGCGTTCGAACAACGCCGAACGGACGGGCGTTTCGTTCTCAGTGGTCATGGCTGGCTCCCGACTTGTCGATGTCGGCACGGATCAGGAACGCGCCATCGGTCACATATTCGGTGCCGGGTTCAAGGCCGCCGAGCACTTCGGTCCATTCGGGCGTGCGGCGCCCGATCTCCAGCATTCGCACTTCGTAGGTGTTGCCAACCTTGGCATAGACCACCTCGAAGTCGCGAAACCGCTGAATCGCCTTGGTCCTCACCGCAAGCGGCACTTGCGCTTCGGCCACGGCAAAGGAACCCTCGACGCCCATGCCTCGCCGGAATTCGCGCGACGCACTCGGCGGTAGATGGACATGCGCCATCATCGTCTGGCTGGCGACGTCCGCGGTCGGCAGAACGGCTTCTACCGGGGCGTCGAGCTTCGCATCGCCGGAGAGACTGCGAACGTTGACCCGCTGGCCGACGCGTACGCGCTCGGCGTCGCGCGGATAGACGAAGAACTCGGCATGAAGCCGGGTCGGATCGGCGATCACGAACAGCGCCCTATCGCCGGTGGTATCGCCGACATTGGCGTTCTTCTCAATGATGGTGCCGCTGATAGGGGCCGACACGGCATAGGTCTGGAGCGAATGGCTGGATTCGACACGCAGCAACGCCTGTCCCCGGTTGACCCGATCGCCCAGCTTGCCACTCATCCAGACGATTTGGCCGGGAAGCCGGGCGCGCACATCGGCCTTGCCTTCGGGTGTGATTTCGATGCGGCCGCCCATGTCGATCAGCTCGGCCACCGTTGCGGGACCGGCGCGCTCGGAGCGCACCCCGCCGGCCTTGGCCGCCTGCGCGGAAATAGTGGTCCGGCCCTCGTAGGACGCGTAAGTCCAGCTGTGCGTGCGCCCGCCTTCGACGGCGCGCACCTTAACGTCGAAAGAGTGGGGCTCGATGACCACGCCGCCGCCGCGCAGATAGTCCTCTTGCGGCGTGAAGGCGAAGCGATCGACCTTACCGCCGAGGCGCGACAGCTCGATGGCAAGCTGGACGTCACCTGGCGCTATCGGCTTGCCGTTCCGGTAGGCATAGACGTGGAACTGGGGATCGACACCCTCCTCGAAAATCGTGATCTCGACCGCGAAATCCCCGTCGCGCAGCATTCGCCCGCGATGCGGCCCGCGCTCATAGTCATCGGCGGCAGCGGCCGCCTGGCTTTCGCCCGCCTCCTTGGTGGCAGGGGACTCGCCACAGCCGGCGAGCAGCGCAAATGCGAGCATCGAACCCGCAGACAATAGGAATCGTGTCATCAGCGGTTCTCCGCGCTGGAAAGGAGGGAGGCATGACGGCCGGTCAACCGATCGAGCCGGGCGCCGCGAAGATGGAAGCGG
>DAIMKE010000791.1:0-3827 GCA_036721875.1 Bradyrhizobium sp.
AAGCGTGCGCCTTCCTGCGCAGCGCACGCGAAATTCTTGGCGAAGGCGCGCTGATGATCATTGGCGTCGACCTCGAGAAGAACGAGCGCGTGCTCTACGACGCCTATAACGATGCCGCGGGCGTCACCGCGAAGTTCAATCTCAATGTGCTGGTGCGCATCAACCGCGAGCTCGGCGGCAATTTGGACGTTTCCGCTTTCATGCATCGCTCGATCTACAACCGCGAACGTCATCGCATCGAGATGCACCTGATCGCCAAGAAGGCTCAGACCGTGCGCATTCTCGGGCGGAATTTTTCATTCCGCCCCGGCGAAAGCATTCATACCGAGTCGAGCTACAAATACAGCCTCGACCGCTTTACCGCACTGGCGCGCGGCTCGGGCTGGTCGGTGCGGGAATCCTGGACCGATCCGGACCAGATGTTTTCCGTGCACGCGCTGGTGGCCGCGGACTGAAGCCGCGGTCACGACACGCGCACCGGCGCCTGTCGACACGCCTCATGTATGAGCCCCTGCGAGGTCTGGCCTTCTTGAGCGAGGCCTTTTCGACTCATGCCTTGGCGCTGAACCGCCTGCGAACCGGCCGCGGCCTGCGCGTCGGCACGATCCTCGGCGCGATGGAGATCCAGTCATCGGACAATCGCTCCGCATCCAGCAACCATGCATGGATGATGCGCCATTTGTCCTGCCCGCGGGACTGGAAATCCAGCAGCGACGATCCGACGTCCTGGAGTTCGTGGAAGAACTTCAACGAATCTTTTCCGGTGGGTCCGTCCTGGCTTACAGCCTGCGTTGAAATCCATCGGTCCCATTCGCTGATGATCAATATTCTCGCTTCACTTTGTTTCATAGGCACGCATTCCCAACCACGGTCCCCGTGGGCACTGAGTGATCGCGCTGGTCAAACGGTGGAGGAAGGTGCTAACGCCGCCGCGCGTCAACGCACCTGCCGGGGCGCACTATAAACAAACTTCTTAACAAATCTTCATCTTTATGTTTTTTGATTCCGCCCGCAATTCGCTGCATCTCGGCTGCAGTTTGCCCTTCGAGCCGTCCAAATTTTGACGCGGACTCAGCCGAGTCTCTGCATTCGGCTTGGCTCGGGGGAGTTAGTGCCAGGGGTGTCAGTGATGGGGAACGCGTATCCAGCGACCAATGGGAAGCAGCGCTCCAGCGCGTCGTCTGTTCGCGAAGATGCGGCCTGGGATGAGGACGACATCGAGCGGGTGTCGCTCGTCGAGGAGAATGCCAGGCTTCGGGAGCTTGTGGTCAAGCTGTCCGATATCGTCCTGCGAAACGTCGTCGAACGGAAATAGCCTGCTTATCGCGTAACTCGTGTCCCGGACGCGGTGCGACGCGTAGCGCTGCTCCGCAGTGCCGGGACCCATGGCTCACTCAGTACTCGTGAAATAGGCCCCGGCTCAGCAGCGCATCACTGAGTGCTGCGCTGCGTCCGGGGTGCGGAGAGCGAGCGCTTGGCGCTACTCGTCTGCCGAGGAGCGTAGCGAAATCGATTCCCATACCGCAACCACGATCATGATCGCGGTGGTCAGGATCGACAGCATCAGCGGCGGCAGCTCGCTTGCAAACCAGGCGAGCAGGCAGAGCGCAATGATGCCGAAGCCGTGCGAGAGCTGAAGAAAGCCGCGAAAGCTGTACTTGAACAGGATCGTTCCGACCAGGAACAGCAAGGGGCCGCCGATCGAGCTGAGCACCGTCTTGAGGTCGGAATGACCGCCTGGGTGTTTCAGCACGAGTTCGTCCGCCACCGCGCAAATGATGATGCCCGCGATGATCGGCATGTGCAGATAGGTATAGGCGAGCCGCGCCAGCCTTCCAGGCTCGCTCGATTTCGAAATTTCCTCGGAGCCGGCTTCCGCGCCCTTGTGGAAGTAGATCCACCACATCGCGATGCTTCCGCCGAGCACCGAGACGAATGCGGTCACGTTTTCCGCCGACCAGGCAAGCTCTGAAAACGTCGCACCGGTAACGATGACGGATTCGCCCAGGGCAATGATGACGAAGAGGGCACAGCGTTCGGCCATGTGGCCGCCTTCGATCACCCAATCCGCGACCGAGGACGGGCCGTATCGGGGAATCCAGAACCGCACCGCCGGCGACATGTATTCGATGACAAGCGCAATCGCCCACAGTACCAGCCGCGATTGGCCTTCCGCCAACCCGCCGGCAATCCAGAACACGGCCGACATCGACAGCCACGCGGTGATCCGGATAGCGTTCATCCGCGCCGACATCCGCGACGGTGGCGTCGAAACCCAGAGAAACACCGTCTTGCCGACCTGCATCGCGGCGTAGGCGATGGCAAACCACAATCCGCGCCCTTCGAAAGCGGTCGGGATCGAGGTCGACAGCACCAGCCCGCCAAGCATCATCGCAAACAGCAGCAGGCGAACCGGGGTTTGTTCGGGATCGAGCCAGTTGGTGATCCAGGTGGTAAAGACCCAGACCCACCACACCGCGAGAAACAGCAGCGTGACCTGCAACACGCCCAGCGGCGTGAAATGAGCCAGCAGGGTGTGCGCGATCTGCGTGACCGCAAAGACGAAGACGAGATCGAAGAACAGCTCGGCATACGTCACGCGATGATGCCCGTGCGGCGCGATCTGGCGATACATCGCGCCGTGTGCATTGCCCGTCATCGGTGTGCCCCTGCTGTCGTCCGTCGCGGGGCCTAGCCCTCAGGCACCCCGGGTCCGCCAGGCACCCCGGTCTGCAGCGCCAGCGCGTGCAGCACGCCGCCCATCTGTCCCTTGAGCGACTGGTAGACGATCTGGTGCTGCTGAACGCGCGACTTCCCGCGGAAGGATTCCGAGATCACGGTCGCGGCGTAATGATCGCCGTCGCCTGCGAGATCGCGGATCGTCACCTCGGCATCGGGGATAGCTGCCTTGATCATCGACTCGATATCGTGGGCGTCCATCGGCATCCAGCAAGTCTCCGTCAGGTGTATCTGGTCATGGCCCGGTTTCGAATCATGGCCCGCTCGCGCGGCCGTGATGGCCAAGCCTAGCGCGTACGCTCTTCTAGGTCACGCCTTGCAGCACTATATTCCCTGTCCAACCTTTTGACACCGTGAGATCCGGTCGCGCCCGATCACGTCAGGCTGACCCAAAAAGAGGCCAGAACCATGAAACTTCCCGGTCCGGACCATCCGATCACGATTACGGCCAATCCGAAGCGCGTCCGGGTCTCGGCGGGCGGGGTCGTCATCGCCGATACCACCCAAGCCCTGATCCTGAAGGAGGCAAGCTATCCGGCGGTGCAATATGTGCCGCGCGAGGACACCAACATGGCGCTGCTGGCCCGCACCGAGCGCACCACGCACTGCCCTTACAAGGGTGATGCAAACTATTTCAGCATCAACGCCAACGGCAAAAGCATCGAAAACGCGATCTGGACCTATGAAACGCCGTTCCCGGCCATGGCCGAGATCGCCGGCCGCCTGGCGTTCTATCCCGACAAGGTAACCATCGAGGAAGTGGCCTAGCCGTCACGCCGGCTGCGCGGCCGGCAGCACGGGATTGGCCCTTGCTGAATCGGGAACCGGGCTGCAACATCGCGGCGAACTCAGCCGCGCCGGGGCCCATGATGACGATTTCTTCCACCGTGACGGACGCAAGCGTTCAGGTCGAGCCGAAAGCCAAATCGCGCAACCTGTCGCTCGACCGTGCCCGCACCTTCCTGACGCTGGTGGTGCTGCTGCATCACGCGGTGATCCCCTACACCTATTTCGGCCACACCGATCCGAAGTACTTCTTCGGCTTCGACATGATCGTGCTCGCCACCGACAGTTTCTTCATGGCGATG
>DAIMKE010000792.1:0-3826 GCA_036721875.1 Bradyrhizobium sp.
CTGCGCGATCGGCTCGAGGGTGGTGGTGCCCCACGGCTGGACGTTGATGAACGGGTAGCGATATTCGAGGCCGACCGTCGGCATCAGGCGCACCGCCTGGGTGTCGCCGACCGGCAGGAAATTCGAAACGCCGGGCTGGTTCGAAACCGAGGAATTGATGGCGTCGGCGCGCAGGATCGCGAACGGCGTCCAGATCTGGCCAATCGGATCGGTGAACGACTTGCGCCACTGCGCCTCGGCCGTCAGGCGCGTGTAGGTGCCGGGGAAGCCGCGCAACAGGCACTGCGACGGCAACCGCGCAAGCGGATCGGCGGATGCCGTCGTGCACAGGCCGTTGGTGTTCGCCAGCGTCGTGATCGGATCGAACGCCGCGGTTTCCCGCGACAGGCTGGTGAAGTTCGTCTTGTAGCTGACCTCCCCGCCCAGGATCGGATGGTTGATCACGTTGGAGTAGTCGATGACCGGGTGAATGACCGGAACCTTGTCCTGGAAACCGGAGTAGCTCAGGTAATAGATCGTGCGCGCATCGAAGAAGCTGCGATTGCCGACGCCGGTCAGATAGAGCTGCGAAATCGCCTCCGTCGGCAGGCTCAGGAACGAGCCCAGCGGGTCCTTGTATTGGGCCAGCCGGTAATCCGAGAAGAAGTAGTAGTCGGTCAGCAGGACGCCGTCCCAGCCCCAGACCCATTTGTCGTTGATCGCGAACTGGCCCCTGGTGTCGATGCCGCCGCGGAACTGGCGATCGCCCGGCTGTCCGGCGAATGCGCCCTGATCCAGCTGGTCGATGCCGTAGGCGCGGATCTGGTACGACCCGTTGATCAGGCGCTGGCGGAATTCGCTCTGGAACAGCACGCCTTGCCGGCTCGTGAAGCGCGGGCTGAAGGTCGCGTCGTAGTCCGGCGCGATGGCCCAGTAGAACGGAGTCTCCACGGCGTAGCCAAAGGTCGAGGCCTGCGTGAAGCCCGGCATCAGGAAGCCGGTCTTGCGCTTGACGGTCGGATCGGGCGTCGAGAAGTACGGCAGATACGCCATCGGCACGCCGAAGAACTCGAGCTGCGCGTTCTCGAAGTACAGCATCTTTTCGGTCTGGTCGTGGATGATGCGCGCACCCTTGACCTGCCACAGCGGCGGCTTCTTCGGATTGTCCTTGCAGGGCGCGCAGGCGGTGTACACGCCGTTCTCGAACACGGTGTAATTGCCGGCCGAGCGATCGGCGCGTGTCGCCGCCATGCGCGTGGCATCCGCGGTGTCGACGCGCAGCGAATCGACGAAACCGTCACGGTAGTCGTCGCTCAGGTCCATGATGTTGGCGTAGGTGACTTTGCCTTCCGCGTCGGTAAGCCGGATATTGCCTTCCGCATGCAGCCGCTTGGTCTTCTGGTCGTAGATGACCTTGTCGGCCTCCACACTGGTGCCGTTGTAGAACATCTGCACGTTGCCGACCGCCGACACGCGCTGGTTGTTGTAGTCGTAATCCACCTCGACAGCTTGCACGAGCATCTTGCCGTCATTGTTGGCGGGACGCGGCGGCGGCTTGGGCGGACGGGGATTGTAGACGAAGCCCTGCGCCGAAGCGGGAACCGTGAGGGCAAGCTCAATGGTTCCGGCGAAAACGAGGCCGGCGAGCAGGGCAATTATGGGGGCCCCGAAAGCGGCCAAGCGATCCCGATAGCGGCGCACGGGGGTGCGCCGCCCGAACGCAGGCGTGCTCATCTGGCGGGCGGCGACAACGGCCACTACCCGTCCTCCTGGTACAGCAAGGCCAAAAATCCGGTGAGGCCACCCACACAGACGGGCAACCACGCCGCAGCGATGGGATGCATCAACTCAGCCTTGCTCAAATCCTCAGTAACTTTCGATAGAACGTAGAGCAGAAACCCTGCGCCCACGCCACTTAAAACCATCTTTTGCACGCCGCCCATCCGGAAGAACCGAAGGCTGACGGAAGCCGCCAGCATGACCATTGCAGCCAGCAAAAATGGCTGCGCGATGAGCTTATGGTACTGCAAACGATATCCGGCGGTTGCGAAGCCGGAGCTCTCGGACGAACGGATATAGCCGGGCAGTTGCCAAAAGGACACGGTTTCGGGGGTCGAGAAGCTGTTGCGCACCTGGGCCGGGGTGAGGGTGGTGGTCAGATAGTAGTTCTCCTGGTCGATCGGCGGCTTGTCCAGGGAGTATCTACGTACCGATTTGAACGCCCAGCGGCCTTCTTCGAGGCTGGCCTCGCGGGCTTCGATTCGCTCCTTGAACTGGAGGTCGGTGTCGAACCGGAAGATGGTCAGCCCGGTCAGCCGCGCCCCCTGCTGCTCGCTGCGGGCGGCGTTGATGATCGACTGGCCCTCGCTGTTGATCTGGTTGAGCCAGAAGCCGGAGGCGTCCTGGATGCCGCCGCCGGGCGCGGAGCCGAACAGCTCGGCTTCCATCCGCTTGGAGAGTTCGCGCAGATTCGCCGACATCGGATTGTAGGCGGTGGTCGCCAGCGTACCGAGGATGATCGCACTCGCCAACGCCGGGGAGATGAATTGCCAGGCGGAGACGCCGGCGGCGCGCGCGACCACCAGTTCGAGCCGCCGCGACAGTGCGAGGTAGCACGTCATCGCGCCGATCAGGACGCAGAACGGCATCAGCTTTTCGAGCAGCTGCGGGACACGGTACAGCGAGGTCTGCGCCACCGTGAACGCCGACGCCGAGGCCAGTCCCGACGTCTTGCGCACCATCTCGATGTAGTCGACCAGCACCAGCAGCACGAAGATGCTCGCAAACACCCCCACGGCCGAGACCAGGAAGCGGCCGGCAAAGTATCTCCCGAGCGTGTTGGTCATCATGCTCATGCTGTGGCGGGCCGTCTGAACAGCCGCGCAAGGCGGGCATTGGATCTGTTGATGGCTTCCATCAGCGCCGCCGGCGGTTCCACCACGACGCCGCCCACGATCATCCATAGGCCGATGCCGATCGCGCTGAACAGCATCGCATACTGGACGAGCGCCATCGAAGGCGTCTTCACGGTCATCACCGAGCAGGCGAATCCCGCCATGCGCAGGCCGAACACCGCCAGGATCGATCCGCCGATCGAGAAATTGCGGCTCTGCCGCGTGGTGCGCGGCGTGCCGAGAAAGGCAAACGTCAGGACCGCGAAGGCAAAGGGATAGAGCGGCGACATCAACCGGTCATGCAGTTCCGCGAAGAACTGCCCGGACAATTGCTTGTATACCGGATCGTTCTCCGCCGGCGAAAACAGCTCCCAGAGATAGCGTTCGCGAATTCCCAGCGCGACGTCGCGGCCGCGGTTAGAGAACTTCGACATGTCGAAGGCATAGCGGCCGAACGCCACCAGCGCCGGATCGCGCTTTCCCGTCTCGAAGCGCTCCAGATTGCCGTCCTCCAGCACCAGATAGGAGCCGTTGCCGTTCTTCAGCACCGTGCCATGATCGGCGATGATGGTGATGCGCTCCTTCGGATCGCGGCGGTCGTCGACGAAGATGCCGGCGAGCACGCCGCCCGGCAGGCGTTCGCGGATGCGAATCGTCAGGTTCTGGTCGAGCTGGGCGAATCGTCCCGGCTGAAGAATGTTGGTGAGGACGTCGGCGGTGATCTCGGCGTCCCATTGCTTGATTCGGCGCATGCCGTCGGGGGCGAGATAGGCACCGATGAAGGCAACGCCGGCGGCCACCACGCAGGTGGCGAAGAAGAACGGGCGGAACAGCCGGAACGGCGAGAAGCCGGCGGCGTTCATCACGATGATTTCGGAATCGGTGGCGAGCTTGTTCAGCGTGTGCGAGATCGCGATCATCAGCGCGATCGGCGCGATGATCAGCACCAGCGC
>DAIMKE010000793.1:0-3826 GCA_036721875.1 Bradyrhizobium sp.
GCCTCCTGATCTGGGGCCTGCAGCCCGGACCGATGCTGTTCGTCGAGCAGAAGGAATTCGTCTGGGGTCTCATCGCCTCGATGTATCTCGGCAATATTGTCGGCCTGCTCGTCGTGCTGACCTGCGTGCCGATTTTCGCGGCCATCCTGCGCGTGCCGTTCAGCATCATTGCGCCGCTGATCCTGGTGCTGTGCGCGATCGGCGCCTACTCGGTCCACAGCTCGACCTTCGACGTGATGCTGATGCTGGTGTTCGGCGTGATCGGCTACCTGCTCAAGAAGTGCAACTATCCCCTCGCCCCGCTGGTGCTGGCCATCGTGCTCGGCGACAAGGCGGAAGAGGCCTTCCGGCAATCGCTGTTGGGATCCCAGGGATCGTTTGGCGTATTCCTTTCCAACCCGCTGGTGAGCACGATCATGATCCTCGGAATGATCGCACTGTTCTGGTCGATCATCCAAGAAGGCTACACCCGCTTGCGTGGGGCGGTCGCCTGAGCGGCACTCCGCCCCGCCAGATCGCGCCAAAACAACAGTTTAGACCCAAGATTGAGGGCCGCGCGGATCGCGCGGCCCTTTTTTCAATGTTGCGGGCTCGAAAGCGGGCGCTATCGGCCGTTTTAGCCCGAAGGAGGGGTTTAACCTCAAAGCACGTTGACATTTGGCATTATGTATACCAGAATTCGCTTGTATTTCACCCCCAGGAGGTTGCCATGCAAGTCGGAGATATCCTGCGCAAGAAAGCCGCCCGCGTCGCAACGGTTCGCATGAACGAGACCGTCGGCATTGCAGCCCAATTGATGCGCTCCAGCAATATCAGCGCGCTTGTGGTGAAGGACGTCGTTCGCACCGAGGGCAATACCGCGGCCGGCATGTTCACCGAACGCGACGTGGTGCGCGCAATTGCCGAACACGGCGCCGCCGGCGTCAGCATGCGCGTGTCGCAATTCATTTCGGTGCAGCAACTCGTTTCCTGCACGTCGACGGATTCGCTCGAGCATGTCCGTCACCTGATGAGCAAGCATCACATCCGCCACGTGCCGGTCATCGACAATTACAGCCTGATCGGCGTCGTCAGCATTCGCGACATCACGACCGCGTTCGACGACGAGGCTACGCCCTTGAAGCTGGCTGCATCGGCCTGATCGAAGTCGCTGCGCCGGACCGATTTGGGCTCGGCAGCGGCGCAGCGCAGCGGCCGATCATCAACCCCGTCAGCCGCAATTCCAGATCGGACCGATCGGCGTGCGCGTCCAGCAGGGGCCGAAGGTGCCGCCATTGTAGCGACCGCCGTAAAAGCCGGGTCGGCCGAAATAGTGCCAGGCGCCGTCCCAGCCGTAATATTGCGGGACCGGATCGATATACCAGGGACGCCGTTTCTTGAACGCCATGCGCGAAGCCGGATCCTTGAAGGCCGGAAGGGTGTTGTTCGGTGGCTGCTTGTAGCCCGGCAGGAAACCATAGCCCTGCCAGCGTGGCGCAGGCCGTTTCTTGGCCGGAGCCGCCGACGCGACGACCGGCAGCAGCAACAGGACGATAGCAAGCGAGAGAACCACGAGTCGCGACATTTCCGAACCTTATAGCGTTTTCGAGCGAAGCGGGAACCGGTTCGCGTGAAGAAAACGCGTCAAAACAAGAACCTGGAGCTTCGGTTCAGATCCAATCAGAACCGAAGCTCTAGACGGTCGGCTGTCGGAAGACGATGCAAATATAAGTGCACAGCCGCTGTCTTGCCGACCCGCATCAGGCCGCTTCCAACCTGGCTGCGCTTCCGTTGCGGATTACTGGTCGTCGTCGGGCTGCAACTGCATCGGGGCCTGCGGCCGCGCGCGGGCCTGCGGCGATTGACGCACCGGCACAGGTCTTGGTGCCGCTGCCGGCGGTATCGCAAGCGCCGATGCCGTCGATGCTCTGGGCCGCAGGTTCGGCTCGGCGACCTTGCTCTGCTCCGAAAGTTTGGCGATCAGGCGCATCATTTGCTCCTGGCTCGCTCTGAGCTCTTCGGTAGCCTTCGCATTGTCGCGGGCGATCTGTTCCTGGTTCGCCTTGAGCTGCCCGATACCCTGCTCGAGGTTGGCGAGATCGCGCGCCATCGTTTGCAGCATCTGCGCCAGCTCGGCCGTGCTCGGGGCTGCCGGCGTGGCATCCTGCGCGGCCGTCTGGACCGCCTGTGCCGATTGCGGGAGCGTGGGGGTCGCCGCAGCCAGTTGAACGGTCGATGGGCCCGGCTCTGCGGCCTCATCCGGTTTCTCGATCCAGGACGGCAAGGCCATGAGCTGCGGCGCCCACCTCGCGACGGTCGACTTGGCAGCATCGCCGTAGGAGGACTGCGAAACGAAAGCGACGCCAAAGATGCATGCGGCCAACAGCAATCCAACGATGCCGCGCAGCGCCCGTCCGCCGCGCGACGGCTGGTCGCTGATGACAGGCGCCGGAGCCTGGTGCTTTGCTTCCTGCTCCAGCCTGGCGAGCTGTTCGTTCAAACGCGCGAGCTGTTCGTCGGCGCGGGCGATCTGGTCGTAAGCGTGCACAAGCCGTTCATCCGCTCGCGCGACGACGACATCGTCGGGCTCGATTGCTTTCGTGGCCGTCGTGGAATTCATCGGAACTCCCTTCTCTCAACAAGCTTGACCGGACGCCGCCTTCCGACGGCTGCGGCCATGCCGGCCGTGCCGCCTACTGGACGACGTCAAGTTTGACCTTTGCGACACCGCCTCCAACCATTCCCAGTTCTTCGGCCGCAGCGTAGGAAACATCGACCACCCGACCGCGGACAAACGGACCGCGGTCATTGACGCGTACCGTCACGGATTGCCCGCTGCTGACATTGGTGACGCGCAGCCGGGTGCCGAAGGGCAGCGTCGGATGGGCAGCGGTCAAGTCATTCGTGTTGAACTTCTCGCCGGAAGCAGTCTTGGTTCCCTGCCAGTAGTAGCTGGCAATGCCGTGCGATGCGCCTTCCGTCGCGGCCGGCTTCCTGATCGATGCCGAAGGCGTGTACTTTCTCGCGGCCGCCACGCGCCTGTGCGCAAGCGATGCCCCTCGACTGGTCTGCTGGGATGCCTGGCGAGACGGCAAGACCATTTCGGATTTGTTGGCAGCAACATGGGTTTGCACGCAGCCCGCAAGCGAAGCCGCACCGATAATGATGACGAGGCGTTGCGCGATGCGCCGCGGACCGAAGCCCGAACTCAAAGCCGCGCGAATGCCGACGCGGCCGGCTTTGATATCGACGTACGAACTACTGGCACAGCCGCTGGAAAACATTTCGTCCCCCGCTCACCGAATCCGACACGCCAAGGGTCGCGATCGAATCGGGGCGGAACGAAGTCAGGCCAGCGCTATTGCGGCATCAATCATGCGATTTGATGTCAAGTGTTGTCCTTGCGCCACAGCCGGCGGCTGAAGGCGCGCGTAGTTCCACACGCTTGCAGACATAACCAGGCGGAAATCAGCGGCGGAGTTTTTTCGGCCTTGGCGATGTTGCCTGCACCCGTGCGTTGGCATCGAGCGGTGTTGACGCCATTGGCGTCTCGCCCTTGCTCCCATCGCGTCCTATTTCGCGTCGCGGCCAGGCGAAATCGTCGGCGCGACCGGCGGGGGCCGGCAGCGGCTCGCCCTTGATCAAGAGTCGCGCGGCTTGCGCATCGATCGTCACCGTCCGCGCGCCGGGTGCGCCGAGCAATTGGTCCGCGCTGACGGTAAAACCCACCAGCGGAACCACCGGCCCGGCCAGCGGACGCGGTGCCGGCTGATCCGGCCGCGCACTGGCGTCGGGGATCGCCGGCTCGGCGGGCAGCACGATCGGTGCGGGACGCGCGGCCCATAGC
>DAIMKE010000794.1:0-3819 GCA_036721875.1 Bradyrhizobium sp.
GGATCATTTCGATCGCTGGCTCGAACTGTTCGAGGCCGCCGCCCGCGAGATCTGTCCGCCCGAGGCCGAAGCGCATTTCGTGGAACGGGCGCAGCGGATTGCATCGAGTCTCGAACTCGGCATCGCCGGCGGGCAGGGCGTCATGCTCGGCAAAGGCGAAAGATTTCGGCGCAACCAGGCAGGAGCAGTGTGATGGCTTATCGTGCGGATGTCGTGAAGAACGAGGATGCGGGCAATCCATACGCAGGAAGCAGCCTGGTGCCGATGCTCATTATCGGACTGGTACTGACGTTTGCGGGAATGATCGCGGCGTTGGTATTGAGTTGACGGGGTTTCCGCGTCATTGCGAGGAGCAACGCGACGAAGCAATCCATGCTTCACCAAGTGAAGAAATGGATTGCTTCGCTTCGCTCGCAATGACGGGCTGAGGGTTAAGCCGTCGCTGTCTCACCGCTCTTGCGCAGCCCAACATATTGCAACTCCGCAAACACGCCGGTCGCAATCGCCTGCGCCATGATGAAGACCTGGCCGAGCAGGTTCGGGTTCACCGCGCCCGAGAACAACAGCGCGATGCTGCCGAACGTCCACGCGGCGTTGCCCACGATCACGAACCATACCAGCGCCTTCATCACGGACGTCCGTGTGCCGAGCCAGCCGACCAGCGCGGTATAGGCGATCAGGAACAGGCCGGCTTCGCGCAACAGTGCCTCGGGCAGGTTGAGCAGTGGGGCGAGCATGCCCGCGCCCAGCGTCAGGGTGACCGCCGCGACGCCGCTGAAGATGGCGTCGGCGAGCAGCGCGCGGCTCAGGAATGTTGACGGTTGGATCATGGTTCTCTCCTTCGTTGCTTTGGGGGTGAGGATCGATCAGCGCTGCAGGAGCGACCGCAGCTGACGCACCAGCCGCATCGGACAGAGTGCCTTGCCGATCCGGTTCTCGATCGTCTGCACGTGGGCGAACACGAAGACGCCGGTGTCGTGCACCACGGGTTCAGGCATGTTCAGCGAGCGCGCCACCAGCCAGGTGGCCAGATTGAGCGACCAGCGGACCATGGCGGCGGCGAAGTGGAAGAGGGAAAGCATCAGCATGGGTCATCTCCTGTGCCCCCAGGATGACCCGGTCCGCGACCGGTTTCGATTACCTCTGACGTAATGGAATGCGCGAAATTCGCATGGTAGGTTTTCCACCATGAACGCACACGCTTCCGCGGCGCGAGCCGAACAAACCAAAGCCAACCATATCGGCGATCACCTGCGCGAATGGCGGCAGCGACGTCACCTGAGCCAGCTCGATCTCGCAGGAGATGCCGAGATATCCGCACGTCACCTCAGTTTCGTGGAAACCGGCCGTGCGGCGCCGTCACGTGAAATGGTGCTCAGGCTCGCCGAACGATTGGAGGTTCCCTTGCGTGAACGAAACGTGCTGCTTGTCGCGGCGGGATTTGCACCGGCGTTTCCGCAGCGCTCGCTCGACGATCCCGCGCTCAAATCGGCGCGGGCTGCGATTGATCTGGTGCTGAGGGCGCATGAGCCCAATCCGGCGCTGGCCTATGACCGGCACTGGAATCTGGTGACGGCCAACCGGATGGTTGCGCCGCTGCTCGCAGGCCTGCCGCCGCATCTGCTCGCGCAGCCCCTGAACATCCTGAAGCTGGCCTTTCATCCCGAAGGACTGGCGCCGCGCACGGTCAATCTCGCCGAATGGAGCGCGCATCTTCTGGAGCGGCTGCACCGGCAGTGCGAGGCGACGGCCGATCCCGAATTGCTCAAACTGTATCGGGAGCTGAAGGCCTATCGGATGCCGGCGCGTTCGGGGCCCGCGTCCGCCGACAATGTCGCGATCCCGTTCAAGCTGCGCCTCAACGGCGACGTGCTGAGCTTCATCTCGACCACCATGGTGTTCGGCACACCCGTCGACATCACGCTGCAGGAGCTGGCGCTGGAAACGTTCTTCCCCGCCGACGACCTTACGGCGCAGCGAATGCGGGAGATGGCGGCGAAGCTGGCGTGATTTGTAGGATGGGTAGAGCGCAGCGAAACCCATCATCTCTCGGCGCACCGTAATCGATGGGTT
Source organism: Bradyrhizobium sp. (assembly GCA_036721875.1). Classification (GTDB taxonomy): domain Bacteria; phylum Pseudomonadota; class Alphaproteobacteria; order Rhizobiales; family Xanthobacteraceae; genus Bradyrhizobium. The sequence goes on from DAIMKE010000794.1 coordinate 2,074, forward strand.
TCGCTTCGCTCTACCCATCCTACGAAGCTACGCGACGGCGCGCAGTTCAGTTCGCCTTCTCGATCAGCCCTTCCAGCAGGCGCTTCAATTCCGCCGTGGCCTTGTCGCCGTAATTCTCCGCGATGAATTCCTCCTGGCTGAGCGCCAGCGAGTTCAGGCGCTGGGTCAGCGCCTTGCCACGGTCGGAAGAGAACATCAGCACCTTGCGCCGGTCGTCGGCATCCTGCACCCGGTAGACGAGGGCATCGGACACCATCCTGTCGACCATCTTGGTCAGGGTCGGATGATTGAGCAATACGGTCTCGGCGAGCTCACCCATCGAGTGACCCTTGCCGTCGGAAAGAACTTTCAGAATGCGCCATTGCTCCACCGGCACGCCTTCCTTCCGGAACCGCGCGTCGAGCTGACGATTGATCTCCCGGTTCGCCTGCGCAAGCAGATAGGCGAGATGCTCGGTGATGGGTTTGCTGGGCGATTTTGCCAAGGGTTTGAACTTCGTAATGGGGTTTTGGATGAATATTCAGCGCTTCTTGCTTGATCTATATGCATGCGAATCGTTGAATATTCAATATTTTCCACTAGGATATTTTCGTTGTCGATCGTCTTGCCGATGGTAGTCTGATCAGCGCCGGACGTGAGTTGAAAGGAGAGCGAATTGCTCTCGCTGACGCAATTTGGAGCTGCCGGTGCGCCGTCGATGCCGCCGGAATGGCTGCTCAGGGGATTGTCGGGCATCGGGGAGGGCACCTCGGGGCCGGCGCTCGGCCCGCTTCGTGCGCACAGCGACCGCAGGAAATTGCGCATCGCCAATTTTGTCGGACTGTCGGGGCCGTCGGGAATCTGGGGCCCGGCCTCCATCAACAGCACGCTGCTCGGCGTTTCCGAGATCAACCGCCGCGGCGGCATTCTCGGCCGCGAGATCGAAGTCGCGTTCCATGACACCGGCGGCGACATCAACGAGGTGACGCAGACGGCTGCCGACATCGTCGCGTCTGAGGAGGCAGACCTCGTCATGGGCTCGCATATCAGCGCGGTCAGGGTGGCTCTGCGCAAGGTCGTCGCCGGCCAGATTCCCTACCTCTACACGCCGGTCTATGAGGGCGGCGAGCGAACGCCCGGCGTCATGGCCATCGGCGAGACGCCGGGAGCGCAGTGGCGGCCGGCCATCGAGTGGCTTGCGAACACGAGGCAGGCGTCGAATTTCTATCTGATCGGCAGCGACTATGTCTGGCCGTGGCTCTCCCACAAGGCGATCAAGGAGTATATCGCGGACGCTGGCGGGCGCGTCGTCGGCGAAGAGTTCGTTCCGATCGGCGAGCACGATCATAGCAGTCAGCTCGAGCGGATCGAGGCCGCCAGGCCCGACGTGGTTCTGATCACGCTGATCGGCGCCGACAGCGTCGTATTCAATCGTGCCTTTGCCGAGCAGGGGCTCGGCTCGCAGATGCTCCGCCTGGCCGGCGCGATGGACGAGACCGTGCTGCTCGGGATCGGCGCCGACAATACCGAAAACCTGTTCTGCGCCTCCGGCTATTTCATCGACAGGGCCTCGCGCGAGAACGATGCTTTCCTCGGCCAATACGAAGCGGAGTTCGGCCGCCACGCGCCGCCGCTCGGTTCGATCGCGCAGTCAAACTACGAAGGGTTGCGCTTTCTGGAGACGGCCGCGGCGCGCGCGGGATCATTGGCGAGGAAGCCGCTGCTCTCGGCTGCCGCCAATGTGGACTATCAGGGCGCGCGCGGCAC
>DAIMKE010000795.1:0-3816 GCA_036721875.1 Bradyrhizobium sp.
AATCTGGCGATCCTGCACCAGTTGCGCGAACTCGGCGTCAGCATCTCGATGGACGATTTCGGGACCGGCTATTCCAGCCTCAGCTACCTCCGCAGTTTTCCGTTCGACAAGATCAAGATCGATCGTTCGTTCGTGAAGGACCTGGTCGAGCGCTCGGACTGCGTGGCGATCGTGCGGGCGATCTCCGGGCTCGGCCGCAGTCTCAACATCACGACGACGGCCGAAGGCGTCGAGACTGCCGACCAGCTCGACTGGTTGCGTGCCGAAGGCTGCAACGAAGTGCAGGGCTTTCTGTTCAGCGCGGCCAAGCCTGCATCGGAGATCGCGGAATTGCTGGCTCGCTTTGGTGCGCGGGTCTCGCAGGCGGCGTAAGTCGTCGCGGGTTCAGACAAGGCCGGGCTTACTTGCGCGTAGAACAGCACAGGTCTTGCTGTTCGGCTGATTAGGTCGCAACGCACCGAAGCACGGCTTCGGCCTCGTTGGTCGCGATTCCGCATGGGCCATCTTTGCTTGATGCTCGACGTTGCAAAGCTGCGTCGGCTCGTCGCGTATTGCTTATCATTCAATGAGCGTCGTATCGCCCCACTCTCGCCAACGGGAGCCTCACTCTCGTCAACCAGACAGCTTAGGTCTCCGACACTGCGATCTTGATCTACATCAACAGCGAAGGAGACAGCATGGCGGACGATTTCAGCCTCGTGGGCGCGAAATGGGGGTCACCCGAACTGGGCACTGCGGGTGGGACGGTCACCTGGGCCGTCGATGACAGTATCTCGCAGGCGGACCTGCAATCCATGAATGCTGCATTCGCTGAATGGTCAGAGGTCGCCAATATTCAATTCGAGCAAGTCTCGTCCACGGCCGTTTCTGACATCGATTTCTCAGAGGGGGCGATCGACGGCGCCAGCAACGTACTGGGGGTCGCGAGCTACAGTTTTTCAGGGGGCCAGCTTCAGAATGCCGACATCGAGTTCGATAGCGCCGACAATCTGAGCGGCTCGGAGTTGACCCTCGTCGCGACCCACGAAATCGGGCACGCGATTGGACTGGGTCACTTCGACGACGATCCCGCGGTGATGAACTCGACCGCCAATTTCGATCTTACCGGTTTGTCGCAATCCGACATCGACGGCATCGTGGCGCTGTATGGTGCCAACACCACCGATATGGCGGATGCGGGCACGCCGCCGGACACCGTCACTCCCGATGACGGCACCGGCGGCTGTGGCGGAAGCCAGACGGCTGCGGGCGACGGCGCCACGGGCACCGGTGCAGATGCAGGCAACGGTGATAACGGCGAGCTCCTTGGCTTCGGCGGCGATCATGGCGGCCGCTTCGCCGATCTCGCATCCCTGCTGAATTCCATCCAGGGTGACCTCAGCGATGCTTCCGCCGCAACGGGCGCCGATTCGTCCATTGCGCAGTTCGCCGAACTGAGCGACGTGGTGCACCAATATTTCGACCAACATCTGTGGGGTTGATCGTGCGCGCGATGGTCGTCATGTCGTGACGACGCGACAATGCCCGGCGCAGAACGAGAGTTCTGTGCCGGGCGTCGTCGTTGAATGACGATGAATGGAGCTGTCTAAAGTCGCAAACAGCGAATGTAACGAACCCAGGTCTAGAACCGCGTCACGATCTCGGACAATGCCGGGCGGGGGCGATCCTCGGCAGGCTTGGCCGGGGTGCCGATATGGATGAAGCCGGCGAGCTTTTCGTCCGCCTTCAACCCAAGTCCGTCCAGCACGTCGCGGTCGAACGCGAACCAGCCGGTAAGCCAGTTGGCGCCATAGCCGAGCGCGGCCGCCGCGGTGACGATGTTCATCGCGCTGGCGCCGGCGGACAATTCCTGTTCCCACGCCGGCACCTTGGGATGAGGCTTGGTGAAACTGACCACCGCGATCACCAGCGGCGCGTCCATCAGCCGGCGCTTCTCGACCTCGATATCCGCGGCCGGGGCGGAGCGGTTCTTCTTCGCAAACACTTGCGCGATGATGTCGCCGGCGCGGGCGCGCGCCTCGCCCTCGAACACGATGAAGCGCCACGGCGTCAGTTTGCCGTGGTCCGGCACCCGCGCGCCGATGGTCAGGATGGTGTCGAGTTCGGCCGGCGAGGGGCCGGGGCCGCTCATCTCGCGCGGCTTGATCGAGCGGCGGAGCTTCAGGAGTTCAAGGGCGTCGGGCACGGACATCTCTTTCGTAGATCTAGGGATTTGTACCACGCAGATAGGTAAGCCACGAAGGGTATGGAAGCCAATTTAGACCGATTGTGATAGTGTGAGCCCCAGCCATATTGCGTGAGCTTTGAACCGTGCACATCCCGCAGATTAGTTCTGATACCGAGTATCGCCGAGTACTCAAAGAGATTGAGGGATTGATGAAGTCCCGTGCCGATTCCCCCGAGGGCGAACGGCTGGATGTGCTGGTTGCTCGGGTGGAAGTGTGGGAGCGGAGACATGATCCGCTCCACACGTCTTCCTGAGCTTCTCAAGCCATCCGCTCCCGCTTCACATCCGGCGGCGTCGCTTCCTCCACCAGCGCGGCGATCGCCTCGTCGGTCGGCATCACCTTCTGGCCGTCGCTGCCGAGCCGGCGGATGGAGACCGAATGGGATTCGGCTTCCTTCTTGCCGACGACGAGCAGGGCCGGGATCTTCGCCAGCGAGTGCTCGCGGACCTTGTAGTTGATCTTCTCGTTGCGCAGGTCGATCTCGACGCGCAGGCCGGCGCGCCGCGCGGCAGCGGCGACCACCTTGGCATATTCGTCGCCTTCGGAGGTAATCGTCGTGACCACGACCTGGGTCGGCGCCAGCCAGAGCGGGAAGTTGCCGGCAAAATGCTCGATCAGGATGCCGATGAAACGCTCCATCGAGCCGCAGATCGCGCGGTGCACCATCACCGGCGCCTTCTTCGATCCGTCGGCGTCGATGTAGAACGCGCCGAAACGTTCCGGCAGGTTGAAGTCGACCTGCGTGGTGCCGCATTGCCAGTCGCGGCCGATCGCGTCGCGCAGCACGTATTCGAACTTCGGCCCGTAGAAGGCGCCTTCGCCTGGATTGATCGCGGTCTTGATGCGGTTGCTGCCGCTGGCCTGGATCTGCGACAGCACGGTCGCCATGACGCGCTCGGCATGATCCCACATCTCGTCGGTGCCGACGCGCTTCTCCGGCCGGGTCGAGAGTTTTACCGTGAGTTCGCCGTCGAAGCCGAAATCGGCATAGGTCGACAGGATGAGGTCGTTGATCTTGAGGCACTCGTCGGCAAGCTGCGCCTCGGTGCAGAACACATGCGCGTCGTCCTGCGTAAAGCCGCGCACGCGCATCAGGCCGTGCATCGCGCCCGAGGGCTCATAGCGATGCACCACGCCGAATTCGGCCAGACGCAAAGGCAGGTCGCGATAGCTCTTCAGCCCGTGCTTGAAGATCTGCACATGGCCCGGACAATTCATCGGCTTCAGCGCAAACCAGCGCTTGTCCTCGGCCTCGTCGCCGGCGGACTGTGCCGCGAACATGTTCTCGCGGTACCAGTCCCAGTGGCCGGACGTCTCCCACAGCACTTTGTCGAGGATCTGCGGCGCGTTGACCTCGCTGTAGTCGCCGGTCAGGCGGCGGCGCATATAGGCGATCAGCGCCTGGAAGATCGTCCAGCCCTTCGGGTGCCAGAACACCACGCCGGGGCCTTCCTCCTGGAAATGGAACAGGTCGAGTTCGCGGCCGAGCCGGCGGTGGTCGCGCTTCTCGGCTTCCTCGATCTGCTTGAGGTAGGCATCGAGTTCTTCCTGCTTGGCGAAGGCCGTGCCGTAGATGCGCGTCAGCATC